>JBKJXM010000318.1:0-7608 GCA_046716305.1 Candidatus Eiseniibacteriota bacterium | reverse complement strand
CTGGCCGGTTCCAGCGCCCCGCTGGGGGGTGACTGGCAACTGGAGGTGCATCATGATGCGTCGATTCTCGGTCTGCTCTTGTCTCCTGGTTCTTGCCGCCTGTTCCATCCTTCTCGCGCTACCCCTCCCCGCGGCAGCGGGCACCTGCAATGGCTCAATCCCCCAGGGTACCTATACAGTCACAACGAGCCAGTACACGGGTCCCATCGACATGGGATGCGACATCGAAGACGTCAAGGTCAAGATCGTCGTCAATTACAACTTCGGCAATGACTGCAATGGGACCGTGACGTTCCACCGGTGCGGGGCGTCGAGCGAAATCTATTACATCGCGTGCCACAGCACCTACATCGTTAGCGTATCTGGTACATGGGCTGATGGGCTGGCGGAGTGCCAAGACGTTTCGATCGTCCAGCAGCAATAGCTGAAGGGAACCTCTCTAGAAGAGGCATTGCCGGAATCACGTTTTCCGACCTGCACGACGCGGAAAGAGCCCGATCCTGTTCGGAGCGGACTCTTCCGTGTGAAAACGTATGTGAGGGGACTGTTTAGATACCCCCTCACCGTGTCGAATCGGGAAAAACATCCGGAGCGGGGATGGTGATCGGCGTGCGGATGTCCTCGGCCTTCATGGCCTTCGTCGCGGTCCGCTTCCGAATCACAACTTTGGCTGGCGTGGCTTCGGCCAATCTCGCGGCAGGCTTTACCGGGGCCGCAGTCGCCGTCGGCGTTACCGCGGCCGTCTGAGCAGGCGGCGTCGTCGGCGCTGACGCTACGTTCTCTGCTGGCGTTCCTTGCGTCGCCTCGGCCGAGGCTACTATAGGCTTCGGCTCCGTGGAGCGGCCGGGTCCGGCGAACATGTTCCAGGCCGTGAGACCGATCGCGACCACCGCCAGCAGAATGCCGAACAAGCCGGCGCGGGCGCCTCGTGTCAGCGAGCGCAACTGCCTCTGCGTTATCGTCACGGGTTCATCCAGCTGTGTATCCTCCGAAACTGCTTCCCATCGGCTTCTCATGGCTTGCTCCTCCGGCTTTTCTCTGGGGACACCGGGTCGATTCCCGGATCGCAAGCGTTGGGTTGGGATCAAGGCGCGTGCCAGACAGCAGTGGGGCGGGCCCAGGACAGGCAGTCCCAGATTGAGACGGAGGTTTTTTAGTCGCCCTTCACGTTCAGGAACTGCTTCAGCGTGTGATCCACGCGCACCAGTTCCTTCGCGTGCTCCATCACCTCGTCGATGTCTTTGTAGGCCGATGGGATCTCGTCCAGCAGAACGGCCGCGTGCCGGTACTCGACGCCGCCCATCTCGCGCTCCATGTCCGCCATCGTGAATCGGCGGCGCGCCTCGCCGCGCGAGAAACGGCGGCCGGCGCCGTGCGGCGCTGAGCGGAACGCCATGGAATTTCCGAGTCCCGAGACGATGTAGCTGCGCGTTCCCATCGAGCCGGGGATCATGGCGCGGTCATTCGGAGTGGCGCGCACGGCCCCCTTGCGCGTCACCCAGACGTCCTTTCCGAAGTGGCGCTCGATCTCGGTGAAGTTGTGGTGGCAGTTGATGCGCTCGACTTCGATCTCGTGCTCGCGACCGCCATCCTCAAACTGGCCAAGCTCCACCAGGACGCGGTCCATCATTTCGTCCCGGTTCAACCGGGCGAACTCCTGCGCCCAGGTGAGCGCGCGGAGGTAGGCGCGGAACTCGGGGGTGTTCTGGGGGAGATAGGCGAGGTCCCGGTCGGGCAGGGAGACGCGGAGCTTCTTCATGAGCTGCTGCGCCTGCGCGATGTAATGATCCGCGATTCTCTTTCCGACGCCGCGAGAGCCGGAGTGGAGCGTCGCCCAGACAGCGCCGTCCTCGTCGTGCGCGAGCTCGATGAAGTGATTGCCCGATCCGAGCGTGCCGAGCTGCTCGCGCCACTTCTTGTCGAAGAAGTCGGGATCGATGGCGTGCTCCTCGGCGAGCGCCTGGAGCTGCTCGATGCGATCCCGCGCGGAGGGAGTGATGCGGGTGTTGTACTGGCCCTTGCTGGCCGGAATGCGGCGCTCGATTCCTTCGCGAATGGACCGCAGATTCCAACAGTCCGAGTCGGCCTTCGTGAATCGCGTGCGCACCGCGATCATGCCGCATCCGATATCGACGCCTACGGCAGCGGGAATCACGGCGCCGTGGGTCGCGAGGACGGTGCCGATCGTCGCCCCTTTCCCGAGGTGACAGTCGGGCATGACCGCGATGTGCCGGTAGACGAAGGGGAGGGCCGCGATGTTCTCGATCTGCTTCTGCGCGGCGCCTTCGATCTCATCCCAGGGGAGGAAGGTGACGATGCGGTCGGTTATTCGGTGCATGGCCGTGCGGCTCCGAGCTACTTCACGAGTCTCCCCATCCGCGCTACGGCGCTCCCGGCCCAGGCGAGCGCTCTCCAAGCCCGTTTCATGAGTGTAATTATAGACCCACCTGGCCAGCAAACCCCGTCACGATTCTTGCTAAATCCAGTCGCAGCCGGTCGTAAATTCAAGTGGGAACATAGGAACACCATGGAACGTCATGTAAGTTCTGCCAGAACCTGCGAGCACATCGTCCAGTTTTACGAAAACGAGGCCGCCGTTTGTGACTCGGTGGCGCAGTTCCTGGGGGATGGGCTCACCGGAGGCGAGTCCGTCCTCGTCGTCGCCGGGGAGAAGAACCGCCGGGGGATCTCGGCGGCCCTGAGGAACGGCGGGCACGACCTGGACCAGGTGCGCGCCGAAGGTCGCTTCTCCGAGCTGGACGCCGAGGACACCCTCGGCGCGTTCATGCAGGGCGACCTTCGCCGCGGCATGCCTGACGACGCTTCCTTCCGCCGCGCCATGGGTCGCGCGCTCCATCGCGCGCGCTCGCACCGCCCGGAGCTGAAGCTTCGCGTCTACGGGGAGATGGTGGACATCCTCACCGCGCGCGGCAACGAGGCCGCGACCGCGCGTCTCGAAGAGCTGTGGAACGACCTGGGCGGCACGCGCAGCTTCCAGCTCTACTGCGGCTACTCGCTGAACAATTTTCCCCGCGCTGAGGACGGCGAAGCCTTCCGGCGCATCTGCGCCCTTCACACCCACGTCGTTCCCGCCGAGACGTACGACGAATCCCTGAACCGGCCGGAGCAGCGCCGCCGCGTCGCCGAGCTGCAGCAGCGCGCCGCCGCTCTCGAGGCCGAGGTCCACGAGCGTAAGAATCTCGAGAAAGCGCTGCGCCAGGAGCAGGAGCGGCTGCGCGACGCCAACCGCCGGAAGGACGAGTTCATCGCCCTTCTGAGCCACGAGCTGAGAAATCCGCTCGCGCCGATCCTGACGTCGCTCGACGTGATGGACGTGCGCAACGACGCGACGTCGCGCCGGGAGCGCGAGATCATCCGCCGCCAGGCGCGGCACCTCGCGGCTCTGGTCGAGGATCTGCTCGACATCTCGCGTGTCGCGAGCGGCAAGGTCACGCTCCAGAAGCAGCCGATGGAGTTCATCTCGGTCGCGACCGCCGCGCTCGAGATGGCGCGCCCGCTCATCGACGAGCGTCGCCATACCTTGGACCTTGCTATCCCGCGAATGGGCCTTCTCCTCGAGGCCGACCCCGTTCGTCTGCCGCAGGTGCTCTCGAATCTATTGACCAATGCCGCCAAGTACACGCCTGCCGGCGGCCGGATCGTGTTCGCCGCCCAGCGGCAGGGGAACGAGATCGTCGTGACGGTGGAAGACAACGGCATCGGCCTCGCGCACGAGACCCTGGGAAACATCTTCGCTCCTTTTGTCCAGGGGAGCCGGACACTCGACCGGGCCGATGGCGGCTTGGGGCTGGGCCTCACGCTCGTGCGGAGCCTCACGCAACTACATGGCGGCTCGGTGTCGGCGGAGAGCGACGGGCCGGGGACGGGGAGCCGCTTCGTGGTGAGGCTTCCGGCGTTGAGCGCGCTCCCGTCGCGCGACCATTTGGGCCATCACTCCGGGAACGGCTCCTCGGCCAACGGAAATGGGCACGGGCACGGGAACGGCCGGGGCCATCGCATTCTGATCGTGGACGACAATCGGGACGGCGCCTACACGCTGGCGGAGCTGGTCCGTCACCTTGGATTTCAGGCGAGGACCGCGCACGACGGCCACGAGGCGCTGGAGGCCATGCGGACATTCCGCCCGGACACCGCGTTCATCGACATCGGCCTGCCCGAGATGGACGGCTACACGCTGGCGACACACATGAGAGAAATGCGGAACGGCGACGGCCCGATCCGGCTCGTCGCGGTCACGGGGTACGGTCAGGCGACCGACCGGGAGAAAGGCGTCGTGGCCGGCTTCGACGCCCACGCGGTGAAGCCGCTGGAGCTCGCCACACTGCGCCAGCTCCTGCGCCACGCGCTGGAGCCCGAACCCGACTAGCTTCACTGGAAGGACCAAGCAGGGGCCGCCGGGCACCGTCCGACCGGCCCCGCTGGAAGCGGACGTCTCCGCAAGAGCGTCCGCTTTTCTGTTGCGTGCCGGGCTCGGTCGGCGCATCTTCTTCGGCTGGAGACACATGGGGATTCCGGGGGAGGGCAGGCGCGGCGATGGACATATGCACCGGCTGGCCGACTATGATCACTCTCAGGGTTCTTGGCGCCCTACGTCCCCCCCCGTCTCGTCGAGCCCACCAAGACGATCGCGCCCAGATCCGCCGTCTCCTTGGCGCAGGTCACTCCCCGCGCGATCCGCCCGAACCCTCCTCGATCAGCAAGCTGCCCACGACGGAATTTTTACATGGATTCTTGAAAGAGGGGGCCGCGCGGCCGCACCGCCGCGCGGGCGGAAAAACGCGGACCGCGAGGTCGCCAAGGGCTGCAGCATCTGCACATCGGGCATTGCCGGACCAACTGACTCATTGTGGCACACTCTCTGCACGAGCCAGTCCGGCACTGTTTCGGCGCGATCCTCACCCGAGCCGCGTCCGGGTCAAATTCTGCTCCGGGCGAGCCGCATGGGACAGTAACCAAAGGGGACGGAAAACATGAAGTCACTACGGACGATCTTCTTCGCCCTGGCCGTTACCGCGCTCCTGGCGCCGGCAATGGCTCGAAGCGAGGTCGGTGGATTCCACCTGAACATCACCCCCTACGGCGGCTACGCCGACTGGGCGAAGGAGGTCAACCTCGAGAACCGCGCGCTCTTCGGCGGGCGGCTCGGGCTGGGACTCGGCCGGTACATCGGCATCGAAGGCTATTACAGCTGGATGACCTCCGAGACTCGTTACGGACTCGGGGATTCGCTCTGGATGCCGTCGCCTGCGCCGGTCGGCAACCCCACGACGAGTCTCGACGTTCAGCGCTACGGCGCCGACTTCATCCTGAACCTGATCCCGGGCTCCGGCTTCAATCCCTACATCTTCGGCGGATGGTTCGAAGACAAGGTCACCTCCGACGCGCCCGGCATCGTGCATTACAAAAATGGGCCGGAGTTCGGCGGCGGCGTGAAGCTGGGAATCGGCAAGAAGGTCGCGATCCGGGCGGAAGTCCGCGACAAGATGTGGCAGTTCAAGGAGGCCGGCGTGCCGGAGCCGCCGGGCGGCGACAACCTCCACAACCTCGAGTACTCGGGCGGCCTCCAGCTTTCGCTGGGCGGATCCAGCGGCGGCGACGAGGACAACGACAGGGTCAAGGACAAGGACGACAAGTGCCCCGGCACGCCCGCCGGCGCCCGTGTGGACGCGAGCGGCTGTCCGATCGACTCGGACAACGACAACGTCCCTGACGGAATCGACCAGTGCCCGAATACGCCGGCCGGAGCCACCGTGGATTCTCGCGGATGCCCGACGGACTCGGATTCGGACGGCGTGCCCGACGGAATCGACACGTGCCCCGGTACGCCCGCGAACACGCAGGTGGACGCCAAGGGCTGCCCGCTGGACGCGGACAACGACGGCGTCCCCGACAGCCGTGACCAGTGCGCGAACACGCCGGCCGGTGCGCAGGTGGACGAGCGCGGATGCCCGAAGGACTCGGACAACGACGGCGTCCCCGACGGACTCGACCAGTGCCCGAACACGCCCGCGAACACCCAGGTGGATCAGCGCGGATGCGCGTCCGACTCGGACAACGACGGCGTGACGGACGACAAGGATCTCTGCCCGAACACGGCGTCCAACATCAAGGTCGACAAGGACGGCTGCCCGATCGAGCTGAGCGAGCGCGAGCGCGAGCTGCTCGACAAGGGCCGGATCACCACGCGCGAGATCCACTTCGAAACCGCCAAGTGGGACATCCTGCCCGAGTCGCGGCCCGTCCTGGACGACATCGGCAAGGTCCTCATCCAGTGGCCGCAGCTTCGCATTGAGATCGGCGGACATGCCGACGCGCGCGGATCCGAAGCGTACAACCAGGACCTGACCCAGAAGCGCGCGCAGGCGGTGCTGGACTACCTGATCTCGAATTCCCCGCAGATCAAGGGGGACCAGTACGTTGCGAAGGGCTACGGGGAGAGCAAGCCCGTGGCTTCGAATAAAACCGTGGAAGGGATGGCGAAGAACCGCCGCGTCGAGTTCAAGGTGCTCAACACCGAAGAGCTCACCAAGGAGAGGGAGCGTCGGCGGTTGCTCCAGAAGGGCGAATAACAGGAGCTTTCGCCTGTCTCCACGGCGAGCGGGAGGGGAGCCGCAAGGTTCCCCTCCTGTGACATAAATCGAAAGGAGAATCACCTATGAAGCGCTTTGGTCTGGCGATTCAACGGACCTATCAGTTCGGCCTGATGGCCGCGCTCGCTCTGTGCGCGGCTCCGGCCTGGGCGCAGAACGGCGGCACCGACGTATCCGTCACGACGCAGGAAACCACGACCAGCACGTCCTGGACCTCCGACTGGAGACTCTGGGCCCTCGTGGGCGCCGTGGTTCTGGTGATCCTGGTCATCGCTTTGTCCCGTGGCCGAAGCGGCAGCAACACGACGGTGGTGAAATGAAACGAATCTTCCGCGCGGCCGTTCACGCCGCGAACGTGGCCCTGGCGACGGCTCTGGTTGCGATGACGTCGCCCGCGCTGGCCCAGGACACCACGTCCACGAGCCACAGCACGGTCACGACGAGCTCGTCGTCCGAGTTCATCTCCGACTGGCGCCTCTGGGCCCTGGTCGGGGCCGTGATTCTGATCATCATCATCATCGCGTTGACACGACGAGGGGGCGGCGACAGCACGACGATCGTGAAGTAGATCGCGCGCGCGGGTTCGGAGGGGAATCCGCGCCGCTCCCACTATCATCGGCGGGCTCGCACCTGGGGCCCGCCGATTCCTTTTGGCCTATACTCCGCCGGGCGGCCGGGAACGGCGAGGGAGGGAACGCAGCATGGCTGCACGAGACGGTGAAGTGGGTCCGGATCGCGGGGGGTGGTGGCTTGCCTGGGCCATCCCGGCGCTCGGCATTGCCCTGGGCGGCTGGTTCGTGGGGATGGGGGTGCAGAACATCCGCACGGCCGATCGCTTTGTCAACGTGAAGGGAGTAGCTGAGCGGGAGGTGAAGGCCGATCTGGCGCTCTGGCCCATCCAGCTCGCCGTGACCGACAACGACCTCGCCGCGGCGCAGAGCCGGCTCAGCCAGAACGTGGGCCGTGTCGTCGCCTTTCTTCGCTCGAACGGCATCGA
>JBKJXM010000317.1:0-7820 GCA_046716305.1 Candidatus Eiseniibacteriota bacterium | reverse complement strand
GCCGGAATCGATGTTGGCGCGCGCGAGCGTCCTGGCCGGGATGTAGCGCTCGGCCGCCTTCTCCCACCTCCGCTCCAATCGCGGCCCGATCCAGAGCGCGGCGAACGTCAGGACGAATCCCGCCAGGATATCCACCACCCAGTGATGCCGGAGATAGACGGTGCCGAGGATCAGCCCCGTCCCCAGCACGAGCTGGATCGGGAAGAACCAGCGGAGGTGCCGCCACGCCAAGATCGTCGCGAGCAGCGCCACGGCGCAGTGGAGCGAGGGGAAGGCTCCCTGCGCCGTGAGCGGGATGGCCTTGGTCGCGGCCCGCGTCTGATCGAGCAGGGGCCAGAGCCCCTGGAGCGGCGCCCCGAACTGATCGCCGATCACCAGCCGCGGCGCCGACGCGGGCCAGAGCACGTAGCCGATGTATCCCATGCACAGGCAGAGCACGATGCTCAGGAGCGTCACCCGGAACTGCCTCCGCATTCCCTTTCGATACAGAAGGAGTCCGAGGAGCGGCGGCGTCACGTAGAAGAGCCAGTAGCAGACCGTGAGCACGTCGGTGAGGAGCGGATGGGCGAAGCGCTGCGACCACACCGTCGGCTCGACGCCGAAAAGCGCCACATCCCAGCGGTAGAGCGCCTGGGTCACGTCCCGAAAGCCGTAGAAGCGGATCAGGTCGTGGAGGCTCGCATAGAGGTTCGCGCAGAAGAGAAACGGCAGCGAATCGCGAATCAGCTCCCAGCGGGGCTTCAGGCGCACGACCGCCAGCGTGACGATCACGGTGGCCGCGAGCACGATCAGCCGCGGAAGCGGGCCCGGGTAATTGGCCGCCGCGGGGTCCACCGGATAGGTGGAGGGATTCGCCGCGATGGAGCCCAGCGCATAGGCGACCGGCAGGAAGAGCACAAAGGTCAGCACCTCCTCCGGACGCATCGTGAACACGAACCTCCGGACGGCCTGGAGGAATTTGCCTTCCTTCCGCTCCTCGCGCGGGGCACCCTGAAACTTGGCCCTCATGCCACTCCCGATGTCACCGGGACGGGCGCGCCGGCCGGCTGCGTCAGCTTGAGCCGCGCGTCGAGGACGATCGCCGGAGCGTCCCCGGGAAGCGCGAGCACGGGGTTCAAGTCCAGCTCGCCTACGTCTGGATTATCCAGCGCCAGCTGCGACACGCGGTGGAGGAGGTCGCGGAGCGCGGCCTGATTCACGGGCAGCGATCCGCGGTAGCCTTCGAGGAGCGGATAGCCGCGGATGTCCCGCAGCATCTCCTCCGCGTCGCGGTCGGTCAGCGGCGCGACGCGGAGCGAGACGTCGTGCAACAGCTCCACCGAAACGCCCCCCAATCCGAACAGCACGACCGGGCCGAAGGACGGATCCCGCGTCATGCCGACGATCGTCTCCACCCCGCCGCTGACCATCCGCTCGACGGTGACTCCCTCGAACCGGGCCTTGGGCTCCGCCTCGCGCAGGGCCATCGCGATCTCGTCGAAGGCCCGCGCCGCCTCCTCTTCGCTACGGATCCCCAGCCGCACGCCCCCCACGTCCGTCTTGTGGACCACGTCGGGGGACCGCACCTTCATGACCGCGGGGAACCCCACCACCTTCGCCATGCCGGCGGCTTCGCCGCGCGTGATCGCCACCTTGATGGGATTGGTCCGGATGCCGTACGCGTGGAGCAGCTCGGCCAGAAGCGGCGGATCGAGCCAGCCGGCGCCTCCGGCGCGGGCGAGGACGGCGCGCGCCTTCTCGCGGTCCACGTCGTCGAGCACGGGGACCTTCCCCGCGGGGGCGTTCCGCCACACCCCGTACTTGACGGCCCGGGCCAGCGTGCGCGCCGCGGCCTCGGGGAACGAATACGAGGGGATGTGCCCTTCGTTCAGCGAGCGCAGGCTCTCCGGCACGCCGTGCGACCCCATGAAGCAGGAGAGGACCGGCTTCTTGTTCCCCGCCGCGCCCGCGAGGATCGCGCGCGCCACGTCCTGCGCGCCGGTCACGAGCGGCGGCACGAAAATGACGATGACCGAATCGACGTTCTTGTCTTGCAGGAGGAGCCGGAGCGCCATCTCGTAGGATTCGGCGGCCGCCGAGGCGATCATGTCGACCGGGTTCTTGGTGCTCGCCTCGGGGGGGAGGAAGGCGCGCAGCCCCTTCACCGTCTTGGGCTCCAGCGCGGGCAGCTCGAGCCCGGCGCTCTCGCACGCGTCGGTGGCCATGATCCCGGGACCGCCCGCGTTGGTGAGGATCGCGACCCTCGGACCGGTGGGAATGGGCTGCGACCCCAGGAGAAGCGCCGTGTCGAACAGCTCCTCGATCGTATCCGTGCGGATCACGCCGCTTTGATGGAAGAGCGCCTCGACCGCGGCGTCCGAGCCGGCCAGCGCCCCCGTGTGGGAGGTCGCGGCCCGCGATCCGCCCGGCGTGCGGCCGCTCTTCACCGCGACGATCGGCTTCTTCCGCGCGACCCGGCGCGCGATCTGCGTGAACTTGGACGGATTCCCGAACGACTCCAGGTAGAAGAGCACCATGTCCGTCCCGGGATCCTGCTCCCAGAACTCGAGTAAATCGTTCCCCGAGACGTCCGCCTTGTTGCCGACGCTCACGAAGTGGGAGATGCCCAGGTTCAGGGCGCGCGCGTAGTCCAGGATCGCGAGGCCCAGAGCGCCGCTCTGCGAGGAGAAGGCGATCCTCCCCGGCGGCGGCTGCACGGGCGCAAAGGTCGCGTTCATCATCACGGCCGGATCGGTGTTCAGGATTCCCAGGCAGTTGGGACCGACCAGCCGCATGCCGTGCCGCCGCACGATGTCGCGAAGCTCCGTCTCGCGCTTCACGCCCTCACCGCCGACCTCCTTGAAGCCCGCGGAAATGACGACCAGCGCCTTCACGCCCTTCCTCCCACAGGCCTCCGCGGTCTCGAGCACGAGGGCCGCCGGCACCACGATCACCGCCAGGTCCACCTCGCCCGGGACGGCTTCGATCGACGGATAGGCGGGGACGGATTGCACGTGGGAAGCGTTCGGGTTCACGGGGTAGACGGGGCCCTGGAAGGGCTCCTGGAGCAGGTTGTGCAGCACGGCTCCGCCGATGGAGTCGCGCCGCCGCGAGGCGCCGATCACCGCGATCGAGCCAGGACGGAGAAGCGGGGTGAGGGAATCGCTCACGCGGGCGAGGCCATCCGCTTCCGCGCCGCTTCCACTTCCTTGGCCAGGGCCACGTCCTTCGCGGTGATGCCGCCCGAGTCGTGGGTGGAGAGGCGGAGCGTGATGTTCGAGTAGCGGATGTCGATGTCGGGGTGATGGTCCGCCAGCTCGGCCAGGTGCGCGACCGCGTTCACGAAGACGATCGCGTCGGGGAACGTGGCGTTCTTGTAGCTCTTCTGGATCATCCCGTTCTCGAACGTCCAGCCGGGAAGCTCGCCCAGCGCGGCCTGGATCTCGGCGTCGCTCAGCTTTTTCGCGGGCATGGCCTACCAGCGGCCCAGGAGCCCGGGATCCGACATCATCTCGGGGGACCAGGCGTCGGGCATGATCTCGACCTCGGTCTCCTTCCCCGTGACGCGGGTCGTCACTTCCTTCACCTGTGCCACGATCTGCGGCGCGTAGGGGCAGAACGGAGTCGTGAGGAGCATCCGCACCACGTGCGGCTCCACGCTCTGGTCAATCTCCCGCACCAGGCCCAGGTCGATGATGCTCAGGTGGATCTCGGGATCGATCACCTCTTCCAGCGCGCTTCGGATTTCTTCGTCGGATGCCATGTCCTACTCCTCCGGAATCCCGATCATTAGATTTTCGCCCTCGACCCGCACCGGGAAGGTTTCCACCGGCACGAAAGCCGGCAGCGAGAGCGCAGCGCCCGTCTTGATGTCGAACCGCGCACCATGGCGGGGGCAGACGACCACGTCTTCCTCGACTTCCCCCTCGGCGAGCGGGCCGCCGTCGTGCGTGCAGATGTCTTCGATCGCGTAGAAGCCGTCGTTCAGCCTGAAGACGGCGATCCGCCGGCCGTCCACGTCGAAGGTCTCGCGGCCGCCGGGGGGAACCTCGGCGACCTGGCCCACCTTGACGAACCGGATGGCCTGCTGGGTCATTCCTCTTCCTCCGCCTGCCAGCTCTGGAGCCCGTACACACCCACCTTCAGCGTCTTCAGGGCCAGGAGCGCGCACTTCAAGCGCACCGGACCCAGCTCGATCCCCAGCATCTCCAATACCTCGTCCCGCCCGATCCGCTTCACCTCTTCCAGCGTCTTCCCTTTGATCTCTTCCGTCAACATCGAGGCCGCGGCCCGGCTGATCGAGCAGCCTACGCCCGTGAAGCGCACGTCCTCGATGGCGCCGTCCTTGACCATGATGTCGATGCGGATCTTGTCCCCGCACAGAGGATTCGAGTCCTCGGCACTCAGGTCGGGGTGCTCCAGCGTGCCGAAGTTGCGGGGATTCTGCGAGTGGTCGAGGATGTCCTGCCGGTAAAAGTCGTCGAGGCTCATCCGTGGAAGACCTGCTTTGCCTTCCGCACGCCCGCCACCAGCCGGTCGATCTCCTCCGGCACGTTGTAGACGTAGAAGCTCGCGCGCGTCGAGGCGGCGATCCCGAATTTGGCGTGGAGCGGCATCGTACAGTGATGCCCCGCGCGCACGGCGATCCCCTCGCGGTCCAGCACCGAGGCGACGTCGTGGGCGTGGACCCCCTCGAGCGTGAAGGAGACGATCCCCCCGCGCTCGGAAGCGGGCGGTCCGTAGATCGTCACTCCGGGGATGGCGGACAGCCCATCCATCGCCAGCGCGGTCAGCTCGGCGTCGTGGCGGCGGACCAGGTCCATCCCGAGCCCCTCGAGGTATTCGATGGCCACCCCGAAGGCGATGGCGTCGGCGATGTTCATGGTGCCCGCCTCGAACTTGAAGGGGATGTCGTTCCACGTGGAGCCGGTGAGCTTGACCTCGCGGATCATCTCGCCGCCGCCGAAGAAGGGCGGCATGGCCTCGAGGTGCTCGCGCTTCGCGTAGAGGGCGCCGATGCCGGTAGGCGCGAGCATCTTGTGGCCGGAGAAGGCGAGGAAATCGGCGTCCAGGGCCCGCACGTCCACGCCCAGGTGCGGGACGCTCTGCGCGGCGTCCACGAGGACGACCGCGCCGGCCGCGTGCGCGCGGCGGATCAGCTCCTCGACCGGGTTGATCGTCCCGAGCGCGTTCGACATCTGCGTGACCGCGAGGATTTTGACCGGTCCCTCGAAGAGCGCGTCCAGGCCCGAGAGATCGAGCCGCCCCGACTTGTCCACCGGGATGTAGCGAAGCTCGGCCCCTTTCTCCTGGGCCAGCATCTGCCACGGGACCAGGTTCGAGTGGTGCTCCATCTCGGTGGTCACGATCACGTCGCCGGGCCCGACGTTCTTCCGCCCCCACGAATTCGAAACCAGGTTCACCGATTCCGTCGTGCCGCGCGTGAAGACGATCTCCTTGGGGGAGCGCGCGTTCACGAAGCGGGCGACGGTGGCGCGCGCGGCCTCGTACGCCGCGGTCGCCTCTTCCGCCATGAGGTAGATGCCGCGGTGCACGTTGGCGTTGGAGGTCCGGTAGTAGTGGTCCAGCGCGCGGAGAACCTGGATCGGCTTCTGCGTGGTCGCGGTGTTGTCCAGGTAGGCGAGCGGCTTCCCGTAGATCTCCCGAGTCAGGATCGGGAAGTCCTTCCGGATCCGCGCGGCGTCGAGCCGCCGCGAAGCGGAATCGGGGGCCGCTGTTTTCTCCGCCGTTTTCACGCTACTTCCCAGCCTTCCGATCCATCGCCTCCGTGACGAGGGCGCGAAGCGTCGGAGACGGGATGCGCTCGAGCACCGGCTCGAAGAAGCCGGAGATGATCAGGCGCTCGGCGTCGTGCTTGTCGAGCCCGCGCGCCATGAGATAGAAGAGCTGCTCCGAATCCACCTGCCCGACCGTGGCGCCGTGCGTGCAGCGCACGTCGTTCGCCTCGATCTCGAGGCTGGGGATGGAGTCGGCACGCGCCTTGTCGGAGAGAATCAGGTTTCGGTTCGCCTGGTAGGCATCCGAGCCCTGCGCGTCCTTGTTCACGCGGATCAGGCCCTGGTAGACCATGCGGGCGCGGTCCCGAAGCGCTCCCTTGAAGAGGAGGTCGCTGGTGGTGTGCCCGACCACGTGGTTCTGGAAGGTGTGGAAGTCGAAGTGCTGGGACTCGTCTCCGAAGTAGCAGCCCGAGAACTTCCCCTCGGCGCCCTCGCCCTCCAGATGCAGCTCCATGTCGGTCTTGACCAGCTTTCCGCCCAGCGCGGCGAGCGTCCAGTGGAAGCGCCCCTCCCGGCCGATGCGCGCGCGCTCCACGCCGAAGTGATAGACGTTGCCCGCCCAGCGGAAGAGGGTCGCCAGGTGCAGCTCGGCGCGCTCCCCCACGGTAATCTCGGTGACCGGCACGACCACCGCCGTGCCCGGCTCGCCCGAGGAGACGTACTCCTCGATCACGTTCGCCTGCGCTCCCGACTCCAGCGCCACGACCAAGTGCGGAAACTGCGCCAGGTCCGGCGTGCTCCGCGCGACCAGGACTCGGATCGGCTTGGTCAGCGCCACTTCCGAAGGCACGTGCACCAGCAATCCCTCGGAGCCGAGGGCGGCGTTCAAGCCGGTGAAGCGGCTCTCGTCGAAGCGCACCGTCGCGCCCAGTATCCGCTCGACCAGGGCCGATTTATCGCGCGCCGCCTGGGCGATGGGCAGCACCGTCACGCCGGCGCGGGTCAGCGCTTCATCCCGCTCCATGAAGACGACGTTGTTGTCCAGTACGACGACCAAGGCGGAGCGCTCGTCCGCGGGCCCGATCTCCGCGCGCAGCTCGGCGGGGAGGTCAGCCACGGTGCGCGCCGCGGCGTGCGGCTCCCGCTCCACCAGGAGCGAGTCCCACTTGATCGCGGAGATGTCGGTGCGCCTCCACAGCTCGTCCATCCGGGTGGGAAACTTCGTCTTCTCGCAAAACGCCCACGCGCGCGCGCGGCGCTCGGCCAAAAACGCCGGCTCCCCGCCGCGGGCCGCGAGCTCGGCGACCGTTTCGGCACTGACGCCCCCCATCCGCGCGGTTTGATCCGCCGGGGCGGGCATGGTTTCGGAACGCGTCATCCGACCGAGCCCTCCATCTGGAGCTGGATGAGGCGGTTCATCTCGACCGCGTATTCCATCGGCAATTCCTTGGTGATCGGCTCGATGAAGCCGCTCACGATCATCCCGGCCGCTTCCGCCTCCGGAATGCCGCGGCTCATGAGATAGAAGAGCTGCTCGTCGCCGATCTTCGAGACCGTGGCCTCGTGACCCACCGACACGCGATCCTCTTCGATCTCCATGTACGGATAGGTGTCGGAGCGCGAGTCTTCGTCCAGGAGGAGCGCGTCGCAGCGCACCGTCGACTTGCAGTCGACCGCGCCCTTCGCCACCTTGACCAGTCCGCGGTAGCCCGCGCGCCCGCCGTCCTTGCTGATCGACTTGGAGACGACGTTGGACGTGGTGTTGGACGCGGCATGGACCACCTTGCCGCCGGCGTCCTGGTGCTGTCCCTTGCCCGCGAACGCGATCGAGAGGATCTCGGCGTGGGCGCCCGGCTCCATCATGTAGACGCTCGGGTACTTCATGGTCAGCTTGGAGCCCAGGTTCGCGTCCACCCATTACATCGTGGCGTCCTGGTAGGCGGCGGCGCGCTTGGTGACCAGGTTGAAGACGTTGTTAGACCAGTTCTGGATGGTCGTGTAGCGGCAGCGCGCGCCCTTCTTCACGATGATCTCGACCACCGCGGAGTGCAGCGAGTCGCTCGCGTAGATCGGCGCGGTGCAGCCTTCCACGTAGTGCACGTA
>JBKJXM010000316.1:0-2676 GCA_046716305.1 Candidatus Eiseniibacteriota bacterium | reverse complement strand
GATGGTGGGCTTCAATCGCCGCTTCGCGCCCGCGACCCAGTGGGCGCTCGACGCGCTCGGGTCCAATCGCGACCAGCTTCGAATCCTCATGCGGATCAACGCGGGTGCCTTGCCGCACAACCACTGGCTTCTGGATGCCGAGACCGGCGGCGGGCGCCTCCTCGGTGAGGGGTGCCACTTCATCGACCTCGCCTGCTTCCTCGCGGGCTCGAAGCCCGCAACGATCGACGCACACGCACTCGATGCACCGCACCACGACGCCGGCCACCAGAGCTTCCGCATCGAGATCGCTTTTGAGAACGGCGCCACGGCCGGCATCGACTATCTCTCGAACGGCGACGCCTCGCTTCCCAAGGAACGAATCGAGATCCATCGCTCCGGCACTTCCATCGTGATTGACGACTTCCGCAGTGCCTCCCTGCACCGGGCCGGCCGCCGCCGCACCAAGAAATGGGGCGCGCGCGACAAGGGACACCGGGCGGAGGTGAAAGCATTTCTGGAAGCGGTCCGGACGGGGGCCAAGACCCCGATTCCGGAGGAAGAAAGCATCCTCAGCACAGCGCTGACCCTGGCCGCTGCCCGCTCGATTCGAGAGGCGCGGCCGCTCACGCGCGAGGAGTGGTGACATGACACCAGCCGACGCTCTGAAGCGAATTCTCGACCGGGCCGAACTGGACGGATGGTCCGGGTCCGATCCCTACGACGGGCTGCTCTCTCCCATCGGGCGCGCGGTGTCGCGCCTGGGCCCGCTCCCTCGCTTCGTCCTCTCGCAGGTGGTGCTGCGTATTCCGGTGGCGCGCACGCTGGCGAAACCCCCGGGGTCTGTGAACACGAAAGCCCTCGCGCTATTCCTCGGCGCGGTCACACGCGGCCGCTCGCTTCTGGGCGTGGAGCGTCCCCGCGAGCTGGTGCGCGAGCTGCTCGGCGAGATCGTGCGGCGCGCCACGCCCGCGGGAGCGGGCCTCGGCTGGGGCTATCCCTTCCCGTGGCAGTCGCGCTCCTTCTGGGCGCCCGCCGGCACGCCGAACGCGGTGGTGACGGCGACGGTGGGATGGCACGCGCTCGACTGCGCGGGCGCCTTCGATGACGACACGGCGCACGCGCTGGGTCTGGGGGCCGCGCGCTTCCTCGCGTCGGGGCTCCGCCTCACGCCGGTGGATCCCGACGGGGCCGCGCTCTCCTACACGGCCACCGACGACACGCGCGTCGTGAACATCTCCGCGCTCGCGGCCCGGCTTCTCCTGCGCGCTTCGACTCTGAGCGGGGAAGCTGACCTGGCGGTGCTGGGGGGGAAACTTCTCCGCTTCGTCATCGGCGCCCAGCGGCCGGACGGATCGTGGCCGTACGCCGCCGAACGCGGCGGCACGTGGATGGACTCGTTCCACACCGGCTACGTCCTCGAGTCGCTCGTCTACGCGCGCGACATGGGCTATCCCGTTCCCGACGGCGTCCTGAGCCGCGGCATCGAGGCCTACGGCCGTTTCTTCGGGCCCGACGGCTCCGCGCGTCTCACGCTGCCCGAGGCGGCGCCCTTGGACGCGCATTCGGCCGCGCAGGGAGTAGTCACCTACGCGGCCATCGCATCCTCGCAGGCGGCGTCGCTCTCGCGCCGCGATTCGGCGCGCGCCTCCGCGCTTGCCATCGCGGACTGGTCGCTTCGCACGCTGTGGGTGCGCGGCGAGGCGCACTTCGCCTACCAGATCCGGCGGGGCTCGCGCGACGAGCGCGAATTCGTCCGCTGGGTGCAATCGTGGATGGCGCTCGCGATGGCCACCGTGGAATCGCTCCGCGCGTCGGAGCGTCAGGCACCGGTCCCGATGGGGGTGGCGTGAGGGTCTGGATCGACGTCGACAACGCACCGCACGTCCAGATCTTCAAACCCATCATCCGCCGGCTCCGTGAGCGGGGAGCCGAAGTCGCGGTCACCGCGCGCGACCGCACGTACGTGCCCGAGCTGCTCCGCGCCGCCTCGATCGAGCACACGATCATCGGACGCGGGCAGCCCAAGGGGATCGCGGCCAAGGCGTCCGCGCTCGCCGGGCGCGCCGCGGGGCTGGTCCGGTTCGGGCGCGGCGGAGGCTTCGACGTGGCCGTGGGACACGGCTCGCGCTCGCTTCCTCCGGCGGCGCGCCTCTCCGGCGTCAAGAACCTCACGATGTTCGACTACGAGCACGTCTCCACCTGGCTCTTCCGCCGCTTCTGCGATCGCATCCTGGTGCCGCGCGCGGTGGTGGGGACGATCGCCGGTCAGAACCCGGGCGGGCCGTGGCGCCCGTTCGACGGCTTCAAGGAGGAGATCTATCTCGCCGATTTCACTCCCGACACCGGCATGCGCGCCAAGCTGGGCGTGAAAGAGAGCGATGTGCTCGTCGTGGTGCGCCCGCCCAGCCGGACCGCGCACTATCACGACTCGGCGAGCGAGCAGATCTTGGAGACGCTGGCCCGGCGGATCGCCGGATCCGACGGGGTTCGGGCGGTGTGGCTGCGCCGCGACGCTTCCGAGTCGGTGCCCGACTCCGCGCGGGCGTCGAACATCCTGATCCCCGATGCGCCGCTCGACGGTCTGTCGCTCCTCGCCGCCGCGGACGTGGCGGTTTCGGGCGGCGGCACGATGAACCGGGAGGCGGCGCTCCTCGGCACACCGGCCACGAGCATCTTCACCGGGCCGGTCGGAGC
>JBKJXM010000315.1:0-5776 GCA_046716305.1 Candidatus Eiseniibacteriota bacterium | reverse complement strand
CGCGAGCTCACGAAGAAGTTCGAGGAGACGCGCCGCGGCTCCCTCCGCTCGCTGCTCGCGTGGATCGAGGCCACGCCGCCGCGGGGCGAGTTCGTGCTGGTGGTGGGCGGGGCTCCACGCGGGGAAGCCGAAAATCTAGAGGAGCGCCGATGACAGACGCGTGGAAGGAGACTGGACGGTCCTGGTTTCTGCCGCTCGCCCGCTGGCTGGCCGCGCGGGGCGTGTCACCCGACGCGGTCACCGTCGCCGGGCTCGCCCTCTCACTCCTCGCGGCTCTCTTCTTCGCGCGCGGCGACTTCCTGGGCGCGGGCATCCTGGTAGCGCTGACGGGGCTGTGCGACATGCTGGACGGGGACGTGGCGCGCCTCACCGGCGCCTCGAACCCGTTCGGAGCCTTCCTCGACTCGACCCTGGACCGCGCGGGAGAGGGCGCCCTCTACGCGGGGATCGCGACCTACTACTTCACACGCACCGTCGGCGGGGCCTGGCTCAAGGCCGACGAGGTCAGCGCGCGCTTCGGCGATCCCGACGGGCACACGCTCGCCGTGCTCGCGCTGGCGACGCTCATCCTCTCCTTCCTGGTCTCGTATACGCGCGCTCGTGCGGAGGGACTGGGGCTCGACTGCAAGGTCGGGATCATGGAGCGCCCCGAGCGGCTTCTCGTGCTGCTCGCCGGCGCGCTCTTGGGGCCGCGCTTCATGCCCGGCGCGCTCGGCGTCCTCTTCCTTTTGACCCTCGTCACTGTCCTGCAGCGCGTGTATCATGTGCGCCGATTGACGCGGCCGGAGTCCCAGCCGCTCCCGCGACCGATCGAACGGGGCTCCGAATCGGACCCCGGCTCGGAGCCGGGCTGATCCGGCGGCCCACGGAGGCAGACAACCCATGAGCAAGATTCGCGTCGGGATCATCGGCGTCGGAAACTGCGCGTCCTCGCTGGTGCAGGGCGTGCATTACTACAAGAACGCCAAGGACTCGGACTTCGTGCCGGGTCTCATGCACGTGAACCTGGGCGGCTATCACATCCGCGATATCGAGTTCAGCGCCGCCATCGACATCGACAAGAACAAGGTCGGCCGCGACCTCTCGGAAGCCATCTACACGTGGCCCAACAACACCTACAAGTTCGCCGACGTGCCGCGGAGCGGCGTCCCCGTGGCGCGCGGCATGACGCACGACGGGCTGGGGCAGTACCTCTCCAAGATCATCCACAAGGCGCCCGGCTCGACCGCGGACATCGTTCGCCTTTTACGCGAGACCAAGACCGACGTCGTCGTGAACTATCTCCCCGTCGGCAGCGAGGAAGCCACCAAGTGGTACGTGGAGCAGATCCTCGAGGCGGGGTGCGCGTTCGTGAACGCGATCCCGGTCTTCATCGCGCGCGAGAAGTACTGGCAGCGCCGGTTCGAGCAGAAGAAGCTCCCCGTGATCGGGGACGACATCAAGTCGCAGGTGGGCGCGACCATCGTCCATCGCGTGCTGGCCCGCCTCTTCCGCGAGCGCGGTGTGCGGCTGGAGCGCACCAGCCAGCTCAACGTGGGCGGGAACACCGACTTCTTGAACATGCTCGAGCGCACGCGGCTCGAGTCGAAGAAAATCTCCAAGACCAACGCCGTCACCTCGATGCTCGACTACGACATGGGCGAGAAGAACGTCCACATCGGCCCGAGCGACTACGTGGAATGGCTGGACGACCGGAAGTGGGCTTACATCCGGCTCGAGGGTCGGACGTTCGGCGACGTGCCGCTGAACATCGAGCTGAAGCTGGAGGTGTGGGACTCGCCCAACTCGGCGGGCGTGATCATCGACTCGGTGCGCTGCGCGAAGCTCGCCCTGGACAACGGGCTCTCCGGGGCGCTGATCGAGCCGAGCGCCTACTTCAAAAAATCCCCGCCCATCCAGTTCCCGGACGACCAGGCCCGGCAAATGGTCGAGGACTTCATCGCGAAATACGGCCACAAAAAGGCGAAAGCCAAGGCCGCAGACGAGACCAAGCGCGTGCGCGCGCCCCGCGGCAAGCTGAAGCGCGCGGCGCGGCGAAGCACCTAAGTCCCGGTCCCGGTCGCGACGGCGGATGCGGGGGCTCCTCCTCACGCTGGAGGGGATCGAGGGGTCCGGGAAATCCACCCAGGCCGCGGCCCTCGCCGATGCCCTGAGGGCCGGCGGCATCCCGGTCGTCCTGACCCGCGAGCCGGGGGGCGTTCCCCTCGCCGAAACCATCCGCGGTCTGCTACTTAGCCCCGATTCGGGGCCTATCCAACCGCTCACGGAACTGCTACTCTTTGTAGCGGCACGAGCCGAGCACGTGGCCGCGAAGATCGGGCCGGCGATCGAAGACGGCCAAGTTGTTATATGTGACCGATTTACCGACGCCACCCTGGCTTATCAGGGAGGGGGGCGCTCCGTACCCGAAGATCTGCTCCGGCACCTGAACTCGTTGTCCACGGGGGAAATGACGCCGGATCGGACGTATCTCCTCGATGTTCCGGTGTCGCTCGGGGTCGAGCGGGCCGACAAGAGGAGTGGGGCGGCAGGCAAGGACCGCATCGAGCGCGCGAGCGCCGATTTTTTCGAGGCGGTGCGGCGGCGGTATCTGGAGCTGGCCAAGCAGGAGCCTGGGCGGTTTCTCCTTCTTCGGGGTAATGATCCGATAGCCGACGTGGCGCGTCTAATCAGCGAAGACGCGTGGTCCCTGATACGCAGCCGGGCGCTCCCGTTCGACGGGGGCCCAAATCCGAGGAACCCGAAATGAATCGCAGGCAAATCTTCGCGGTCGTTGTCATCGTCACGGCGCTCATGGCCGGCACCTGGGCCGTTGGTCGCGTCCAGGAATCGACGGACAACACCTACTCCAATATCGAGCGGTTCATCCAGGTTCTCACGAAGGTGCGGGACCACTACGTCGAGCCGGTCACCAGCGACAAGCTGATGGACTCGGCGATCCGCGGGATGCTCCGGACGCTCGACCCCTACTCGCAGTACCTGGACAAGGAAGAAGCCCAGCGGCTGGAGACCACGACCCACGGCGCCTTCGGCGGGATCGGCATCTCCATCGGCATTCGCGACGGCTGGGTCACCGTGATCTCGCCGATCGAGGGGACTCCGGCCTGGCGGGCGGGGATCCAGGGCGGCGACCGGATCATCAAGATCGACGGCGTCTCCACCGAGGGGCTCTCCCTCGACGACGCCATGAAGAAGATGCGCGGCGAAAAGGGAACGCCCGTCACGCTCACCATGTTCCGCGAAGGGCGGGACAAGCCGATCGATTTCACGGTCATCCGCGCCATCATCCAGATCAAGAGCGTCCCGTACTCCGGGATTCTCTCGAACGGGGTCGGCTACATCCGGCTCTCCAATTTCTCGGAGCGGAGCCGCGAGGAGATCGACGCGGCGCTGGCGAAGATCGAGAAGGAGAACCCGAAGGGGCTGATCCTGGATCTCAGGTACAACCCGGGCGGCCTCCTGTCCCAGGCCGTCGAGGTGTCCGAGGAGTTCGCCCCGCGCGGCAAGAAGGTCGTCTACACCCGCGGGCGCGATCCCTCGCAGAACAAGGACTTCTTCTCCTCGTCCGACCAGCCGCACAGCCGCTACCCGCTGGTGGTGCTCGTGAACCAGTACACGGCCAGCGCGTCGGAGATCGTCTCGGGCGCGGTGCAGGACCTGGACCTGGGCCTGGTGGCGGGGCAGACCACGTTCGGCAAGGGGCTGGTGCAGACGGTGATTCCGCTCACGCGCAGCGTGAGGGGGCCCAAGCTCAAGCTGACAACGGCCAAGTACTACACGCCCAGCGGCCGCTGTATCCAGAAGGACGAACAGCTCAAGGATGGCGCTTTGGCCACGGGCGATGAAGAGGAAGGGGACACCCCGGCCCTCCCCGACTCCATGAAGTCGAACAAGCCGAAGCCGGAGTACCACACGGAAATGGGCCGCGTCGTGTTCGGCGGCGGCGGGATCACCCCCGACGTCGAGCTGGACGAGGTGAAATTCCCGCGCATGGTCGAAGACCTCGAGTCGAAGCAGCTCTTCTTCAAGTACGCGGTCAAGTACGCGGCCAAGCACTCCTCCGCCCCCGCCAAGTACGCGATCACGCCGTCGATCCGCGAGGACTTCGTCCAGCTTCTCAAGTCCGAGAAGTTCGACTTCGACGCCGATTCGCTCCAGGCCGCGCAGCGCTTCGTGGACACGGGCCTCCGCCGTGAGCTGGCGCGCCGCTACGCCAACGACGAGGAGGCGTACCGCGTCGCGATCGAGGACGACGACCAGGTGCGCTCCGCGGCGGCGCTCTTCGAGAAGGCGCCGACCCTGCCGAAGCTGCTCGCGCTGGCGAGCGAGATTCACAGGACCCGGATGGCCGCGAAGAACCAGGAAACGCGCGTCCGCTGATCCGGATGCAAGCCGGTCCGATCCGAATCGAAGGCAACGTTCTTCTCTCGCCGCTCTGCGGCGTGACCGACTCGCCGTTCCGTGGCCTCGCCAAGCGCCACGGAGCGGCGATGGTCTTTTGTGAGATGACGTCGTCCGATGGCCTGGTCCGGCACAATCCCAAGACCTACGAGCTGCTCGAATACCGCCCCGAGGAGCGCCCCGTCGGAGCGCAGCTCTGCGGCTCCGACCCGGCCGTCATGGCCGAAGCCGCGCGCATCTGCGAAGGCCTCGGCTTCGACACTCTGGATCTGAACTACGGCTGCCCGGTGCGCAAGGTGATCGCTCGCGACGCGGGAGCGGCCATGCTCACCGACCTGGACCGGCTGGAGCGCGTCACCGCCGCCGTCGTGAACGCGGTGAAGTTGCCCGTGACCGCGAAAATTCGGATGGGATGGGACCAGAACTCGATCAACGCCCCGGACGTGGCGCGCGTGCTCGAGCGCTCGGGCGTCCACTGGATCACTGTCCACGCGCGCTCGCGCACCGAGAAGTTCACCGGGAAGGCGCACTGGGAAGTAATCAAAATGGTGAAAGAGGCGACCTCCCTCCCCATCATCGGAAACGGCGACGTGAAGACCCCGGAGGACGCCCAGCGCATGGTTGCGGAAACGGGCTGCGACGCCGTCATGGTGGGTCGCGGCGCCTTCGGGAACCCGTGGCTCTTCGAGCGGGCGCAGCGGCTCCTGGACGGCGGCGATCCCGGTCCCGAGCCGGACGCGCGGGAGCGGATCGAGACCGCGATCGCGCACCTGCACGAGGTGGCCGCGAAGAAGGGGGACTACGCGGCCACGCTCATGCGCAAGCACGTGGCCTGGTACGTCCGCGGGCTCTACGACAACTCGACTCTCTGCCGCGAGGCGAATCACGCGAAGACCCCCGCCGAGACGGAGGCTTTGCTCCGCGCCTACCTCGAGCGCATCGAGCGCGCGCCCGCGCTCCACGAGTGCGATGGATCCTTCGCGGTTACGTAAGCTGCTCGAACAGGTGCGCCGGGGTCGCGTGACCCCCCGAGCCGCCCTCGAAACACTCGCCTCGCTCCCCTTCGAATCGACCCCGTCGGCCACGGTGGATCACCACCGCGGCATCCGCCAGCATCTCCCCGAGGTGGTCCTCTGCCAGGGAAAGACCACGGCTCAGTGCGTGGAAATCGTGGGCGTCATCGTCGCGGCCAGCGGCCGCTGCCTTGCCACCCGCGCGAGCGAGGAGCAGGGGGAAGCGCTGGTGGCCGCGTTTCCGGGCGCCGAGTGGAACCGGCTCGCGCGCGCCGTGGTGCTGCGGGCGCCGGCCGCCCGCGGCCGGTCGAAGCGGAAGGCGGGCGGAAAGGTCGCGGCGCGCGGGACATTCGTCCTGGTCG
>JBKJXM010000314.1:0-6891 GCA_046716305.1 Candidatus Eiseniibacteriota bacterium | reverse complement strand
CGCCTCTTCCGCCTCTGCGTCCTCTCGTTTTTCTTCGTCGCGGGGAATTATCTGATGTGGGGCTTCTTCACGGTCTTTCTGGTGGAGCGGCTGGGCGCTTCGCTCCACGCCGTGCGGTACGCGCTGGTGGCCTCGAGCATCATGGGGATCTGCGCGCTCCCGTTCGTGGGTCCGCTGGTGCGGCGCTTCGGGGGCAGGCGGACGCTGGCGGTGGGGATCACGCTCTATCTCTTCATGTACACGGGCATGGCGATGGCCCGCGACCCGCTCCTCGCTTCGGTCCTCTACGCGGCGCCGCTCTATGGGCTGGTGAACGTGAGCGCCAACGCCCTGGCATCGGACTACGCCGGCTTGTCGCAGCGCGGCGGCGGGCTGGGCGTGCTCCAGGGCGCCTACTCGCTTGCCACCATCGCCGGGCCGATGACCGGGGGGTTCGTGGCCGATCGCTACGGCCTGGCCGCGGTCCCACTGACCGCCCTGGCCTTCATGCTGGTTGCGTGCCCGATCGCATGGCTCCTCGCGAGGCGAGGCGGGCAGTGAACCGAGAGGTCCCACCCGGCGTCTAACAAGGGCCCAATCGCCCAACGCGATGAAGAAAGTCGGGTTGCCGCGGTGTAGTAGCGGGTGCTATCATCTTCCTCCGGCAGAGCGGACCGGCCAGTCCTGTTCGTTCAGCCTAACCCACAGGGAGACAAGGACCTAGCATCTATGGCTCGACACCGCGCGGCCGTCGCCGCACTTGGCCTGGCTCTTCTCGTGCTCCCCCTCACGGGCTCCGCCCGTCCGGACCCGGACCTGCCGGCGAAGCCGGCCAAACCGGCCCCGGCAGCCGCCAAGAAGCTCGAGTGGCTCGCGTTCGACGTGGCCGCCGAGAAGGCCGCCAAGCAGGACAAGCATCTCCTCGTGGACATCTACACGACGTGGTGCGGGTGGTGCAAAGTCATGGACCGGGAGACCTACGGGAACCCGGAAGTCTCGAATTACCTCACCGACAACTTCGTGCTCGCCAAGGTGAACGGCGAGTCCTCCTCGAAGCTCCATTACAAGGGGCAGGAGATCACCGAGCGGCAGTTCGCTCGCGCGGTCGGCGTGACGGGCTATCCCGCGACGTACTTCATGAAGCCGAACGCCGAGCTGTTGGGCGGCGTGCCGGGCTTCATCAAGAGCCCCGACTTCATGGTCTATTCCCGCTACGTGGCCACGCGCTGGTATCAGAAGGGCAAGATCCAGGACTACGTGGACTCGCTCCGCTCCGCTTCGAAGTAACCAAACCCCATTAAAACTGAAAGCGGCCTGGGGACCCTTTCGGGCACCCCCAGGCCGCCTCGTTTCCGCGTGGTGCGGTTAGACCTTGCGAACGTTCGCCGCCGTCAGCCCCTTCGGGCCACGGCTCACGGCGAATTCCACACGGTCACCGTCCGCGAGGGTCTTGAAGCCGTCGCCTTCGATCGCGGAGTAGTGGACGAACACATCGTCGCCGCCCTCCTGCGAAATGAAGCCGAAGCCCTTCGCCTCGTTGAACCACTTCACGGTGCCTGTAGTCACTGCTGTTTCCTTTCATCGGGCCGGGACCTACGCCCCGGTCGAATGCCGTGCTGCGCGACGGCTGCGTCCGGCCTACATGACCGGTGTCGGACAGACGGCGCACGACCTAACGAAAAAGGCCACCAGCTCGAAGCTGGCGGCTCGTTTTTGCGTCCCGTACTTCCACCTGCTGCCGAATCTGAAAACTTAGATGCGGCCGGGGGTCCAATCGGTTCCGACGAGTCACTCCACGTCGAGGATGGGGTCGGGTGGGAAGACATCGACGCCGGAGGATCCGTACTCGAAGGCTCCCAGGTCCAACAAGCCCACGAGCGGTCGCGTCCTTCCCTGGGCGTCGTAGACGTATTCGCCGGTGGGGGCGAGCGCGAACCCTCCGCCTAGACCGAGCGCCAGGCCCGCGTTCAGGACCGAGGCCGGCGAGGCGGACGTCAGGTGAAAGTCGTACGACCCCGTGGCCGCGAACCGGGGGGAATTGTTGTACGCGGGCTCGACGTAGTTGTTGGAGGCCGTCACGCTGCCCCCCGACCAGGCCGTGCCCGGGCCGTAGAAGATATTGTTTCGCACAACCGTCGGCGCGCTGCCCACGACCTGGAGGAATGTCCCGCCCGCCGAGCGGTTGTTCACGATGGTGTTGTTGACCACGTAAAGCTCCTGCGCGTTCGTGGCGCTCTCCGCTCCATACGAGATAATTCCACTGTTGTCCGAGTTGGGGCCCTGCTCGACCACGTTTCCGATGACGTAGGTGCGGCCGCAGTCCGGCACGTCGATCGAATAGCTCGCCGTTCCATCCGATTCGTCCATGATCCGGTTGTACAGGATGTAGTTGTTCTGGCCGCGCGTCTTCAGATTGTGGCCGGCGATCGCACGGTGCGTGTAGGTGTAGCGCACCGTGACGCTGCGCCCCCAGATGTACATGTTGTGCGTGCGGCCGTCGCCGGACCCGTTGTGATCGAAGATGCTGTGCTCGATGAGCATCGAGTCGGCGCCACCCAGGATGCCGTTCTGGTTGTCGTGGAAGTAGCAGTTCCTCACGACCAGATATCCGGACGTGTCGTTCCGGATGCCGGCTCCGTTTCCGTCGGGAACCGTGGAGCCGGAGAACTCGATGTTCTCGGCGGTGAAGTTGTTCCCGTTGACCACCCAGATCCCCTTGCCGGCTTCATTCGCCCCGTTCGCGCGCATGTGGGGACGTCCGCCGACACCGCGCACGATCAGGTTGCTTGCGTTCCAGGAGGTGACGTCGCCGCTGTAGACGCCCGCGTCGATCAGCACCAGGTCGCCGTTCTGCGCGGCCTGTGCGGCGGCGCGCACCGTCGAGTAGGTCTTGCCGGGGCCCACCTGCAGCGTCGCGGCGTTCGCGGGAACGGCAAAGAGAACAGCCGCAGCGGCGAGAACGGCGCCGAGGGCGATGGACCGAAGCGGGTTTCTTGTCGGAAATCTCATCAAGGAATCCATCCTTCGGAAACTGGTCCGATCGCGCACAGGTGTCTCATTCCGGTACTGCGGCCAAAGCGGCGTGGCGGCACGGCACCATGCACGCCGCGGTGCGGCACTAGGCTCGGCGCGTACACACGCGGTTGGGGCCAGGGCGGCACGCAAGGAGCGACCCCCGGGCGAATGTCGGGGACCCGGCTCCTTGCTAACTCCTTATGGTTACTGCTTGGTTTGGCGGAGGAGCGGGCTCCGATGGAGACCCGGGGTCATGGTTCCCCGGAGCCAGTCAACGAAACCCGTCCGCCGTCCGGGGATAAGTGCAATTCCCGTGCGAAGCGGGCTAGCGGCGGCCGTCGTACTCGAAGGCGCCCATGTCCAGCGTCCCCACGACCGGGCGCTCACGCCCCCGCGCGGTGGCTACGGTCTCCCGTCTCGGGGTCAGGTCGAAGCCAGTGGAGGAGCGGCCCGGCGCGGTCCCGTTGTTCACGATCGTGCGGGGCGTCTTGGCGGTCAGGTGATAGTCAAAGGCATCGGGCGCGCGGAGCTTGGCGGCTCCGCGGGATGCCTTCACGTAGTTCCGGTAGTTGCGAGCGTTGTCGACCCGGCCGCCCGACCACTTGGTCCCCCGGCCGAGGAAGATGTTGTTCATGACACGCGCCCGCGTTCCGGCGCCGAGCTGAACGAACGTGCCTCCCTGAGGGTGGTCGTTCACGATGGTGTTGTTCACGACGTAGAGCTCCGGAGTCTGGCTGGTGCTCTCCATGCCGTAGGCGATGATGCCGCGATTCTCCGAGAGCGGCCCCTGCTCGATCGAGTTTCCGATGATGTAGGTGCGGCCGCAGTCGGGAACGTCGATGGAGTAGCTCGCGGTTCCGTCGGGGCCGTCCACGATGCGGTTGTACATGATGTAGTTGGTTTGCCCGCGTGTTTTCAGATTGTGCCCCACGCGCGTGCGCCGGGATTCCGTGTAGCGGACGGTGACCGTCTTGGCCCAGATGTACATGTTGTGCGTCCGGCCGTCGCCCGCCCCGTTTCGGTCGAAAACACAGCGCTCGATCAGGATCTCGCCCGCGCCCGCCAGAATTCCATTTTCGTTGTCGCGGAAGATGCAGTCGCGCACTGTGAGCTTTCCCTGAATGTCGGCCCGGATCCCCGCGCCGTTCCTGTCCGGGACCTTCGCTCCGGAAAACTCGATGTTCTCCGCGGTGAAGTCACGCCCCGACACCACCCAGATTCCCTTGCCCTGTTCTTCGGCTCCGTCCGCGCGCAGGTGCGGTCGTCCGCCGACGCCGCGCACGGTGAGGCCGTTCGCTTTCCACTCGGCCACGTCGCCGCTGTAGTTCCGCGCGTCGATCAGGACCAAGTCGCCGTCCCGCGCGACGCGCGCCGCGGCCCGCACGGTTTCGAATTGCCGATTGGGACCCACGTGAAGGGTTCGCGCGTCGGCGTCCGGAGCGAGCAAAAGCGCTCCAAAAAACGACATTAGGAGCGCGGCCCGCGCCACGATCACAAGCCGATTGGGCACGGATTGTGCGGAAACCATAGTGTCCAGCCGATAACTCTCGGCATTTGTGTCTGATATGTTGTCCCACAAGAAGATGAGGAGGTGCATACCTTTGAAGACATGGACCTCATTGATTGTAGGTTTGGGCATGGCCGCTTCTCTCCTGGCTGCCGCTCCCAGCGTAATGGCCCAGACGTATACCGTCCGCGTCGGAGACACCTATGACGGCACGGCGTTGGATTTCAATACCGCGCCCCGCATGGTCCTCATTCCCGACTCGCGCGTCTACTACGTTCGGGAGAACAACTTCGATAACGATCTGTATCGCTTCGGCGGGCAGTGGTACTTCGTCGACAACGGGAACTGGTATCGCGCGAATTCGTGGCGTGGTCCGTTCATGAACATCCGCTCGCGCGACGTGCCGATGGACGTCTACAACGTCCCCACCGAGTACCGGACCAGCTGGTCGGCCGGCACCGGCAGCACGCGGGTCACCGGCCGCACGACGATGCGGGCGGGTGAGCGCTACCGGGGAGCGTCGTACGCGTTCCAGAGCAAGCCTCGGATGGCTCGCATTCCGGGCTCGCGTGTCCAATACAACCGTAACGACATGGACCAGGACCTGTACCGCCTCGGCAACCGGTGGTATTTCGTCGAGGACGGCAACTGGTATCAGGCGCGCTCCTCGCGCGGTCCGTTCACGTACATCTCGTTCAACAACGTGCCTTACGACGTGCGCAACGTCCCGATGAATTACCGTCGGGCGTGGACGCATAACGACAATCGCGACTACCAGCGGGGATACGCCAACACTTCGTCCCGGCTCGGGCAGCGCTACAACGGGACCGGCTCGTTCCGGCTGGACTCCAACTCCACGCCGCGCATGGCCGTCGTCCCGAACACAGACGTCTACTATCTCGTGGACGACTCCGACGTCGATCTCTACCGCTATGGCAGCGACTGGTATCTCGTGGATAACGGCACGTGGTACCACGCGAATTCGTGGCGGGGACCGTTCTTCAGCATTTCGCAAAGTTCCGCGCCCCGGGCCGTGGTCCGGATCCCGTCCGGATACCGGAAGACGTGGGTATCCCCGTCGGGCTACTAGTCGGCGTGGAATAGCAGCAGCGTTGCAGCAGGCAGTAATCGAGGGAGCGTCCGTGCGGGCGCTCCCTCTTCGCTTCGAGGGAGCTACTCGCCCTCGTGGGGCTTGCCCTCGCCGCGCTTCCCCGCATCCGGCGCCGCCCACGGCGCCGTCAGCCCCAGCTCCGTCAGCTTGGCTTCCACCTCTTGCCGGTCGCGGTTCCGCTTCAGCCCTTCCGGCCCGCTCGAGAGGAGCCCGCGCGTCTCCGCGATCCGAACCGCGGACTCGCGGTCGCCCCGGCACAGCGCGCGGATGATCTCCCGCTCGATGCGCGAAAGAGTGAGCGCGTTCAGGCTGTAGTCCTCGAACGCCTCCCACGCGACCGGACACCAGCGGCGCACGATCTCCTGGCCGATCGCGTTCGAGTAGGCGCGGATCTCCGCCTGCGCGTGCTGATCCAGGCGCAGCGCCAGGAAATGGAAGAGATTGTGCAGGTCGATCTTCCAGTACGCCTCGGTGTAGGTCGAGAGCGGGAGGTCCTTCCGCGCCTGCTCCCGCGCCACGCCAGCCTCGAGCCGCCGCTCGTAGACCTGCCGGGCGTGCTCTTGCAGCTCGCGCTCCTCGCGCGAGAGGAGCGCGCCCGAGGCGGCGTCCAGGAACGAGTCGCTGCCCTGGCGGTTGTCGGCCGACTGCTTCCGCCACTCCGACGGCGCGGTCGCCTGCGCCGAATCGATCGCCACCGAATAGCGGGTCGAGTACTCGTTGATGTTGGCGGTGCGGTGCCGGATCCACTGGCGCCAGCAGTCCATGGGCACCCGGACGTGCAGCTTGATCTCGCACATCTCGAACGGGGTCGTGTGCTGATGGCGCATCAGGTAGCGGATCAGTCCGCGGTCCTCGTGGACCTTCTTGGTCCCCGAGCCGTAGGAGACGCGGGCCGCCTGGACGATCGACTCGTCCGATCCCATGTAATCGACGACCCGCACGAATCCATCGTCGAGCACCCGGAATCGAACCCCCAGCACCTGATCCAGCTCCGGCGCGGTGCCGCGGCGGAGGCGCTCGGCTTCCTGGGGCGCCTCGGGAGGCATATCGGTGCGTGACATACGCCCATTCTCGCCCAGCCGGCGGGGGGCTGTCCACTTCCCCGAGAGGTGGCCGGAATCGCCGAAATGACGTAGTGGAGCGGATTTCCGTGGCGATTCGACCGCGCATACGATATCTTGTTTGCTCGCTGGCAAGAGCCTCCGGAGGCTATTTGAGCTTCATCGCCACGCCGCTCCATTGGTTCCGACCCATTTTCACCGCTCTCCTGTGCGCGACC
>JBKJXM010000313.1:0-12584 GCA_046716305.1 Candidatus Eiseniibacteriota bacterium | reverse complement strand
GGACAGGCTCTTCCGCTGCTCGTCGGTGAGGATGGTGACCCGGAGGCTTCCCGCCTGGATCTCGGATTCCTCGGGCTTGACCCAGACTTCCGAGCCTTCCCGGCGCGCGGCCGGGAGCGTTACCAGGGCAAAGGGGCGATCCCGGAGCGCGGCCCGGCTGTTCCTGTTCTTCGTCAGGAACGAGAGGAGAGAGACGGGATCGAGCCAGTCGGTGCGCGCGAAGACCAGCCGTCCCACCGACGCCCCGCGAAGCAGCGACTCGACCTCTTCGCCCCGGAGCACGTCGTCCAGGACGACCACGTCGGCGCCGAGCGACACGGCGAGGCGCTCCCACTGCTCGGCGGCTTCGTGGCGTCCCATCGTGGGGACCCGGATCGAGCCTTCGGGATAGGGGAGGAGCGGCGCCGGCTCCAGCACCAGCGTCCGGCGTTCCGGACGCGCGGACAGTGCGGCCACCGACGAAAGCACCAGCGATCCACCGCTTCGAGGCGGGCCCGTCACCACGACCAGCCCCTCGGGCCCCTCGACGAACTCGCGAATCTCCGCCTCCCCGAGCGGAGAGAGCCCCAGCATCGAGAGGTCCGGCGCCTTCTCGGGGGCGGAGCCCACGCGGAGAACCGTCGCGACACCGGCGTCGGTCCGGCTATGGCACGCCGACACCGCGATGCGGTCCGGCCCCAGCTCCACGATGGTCGCTCCCCAGACGGCCGTTTGGCTGGACGCCTCGAGATCCGGAACGCCGAGCACGCCGAGCCGCGCGCGCAGATAGAGCGAGGTCTCGAGCTGCTCGCTGGTCTGCGGCTCGAGGCCCGCGTCGGTGCGATAGGCCACCGTGAGATTGGAGCCGCGCGGGATGAAGTGGATCTCGGAGGCCCGGGCCCGAACGGCCGCGTGCAGATGGAAGGCGAGGAAGTTGGTGCCGGCCCGGTCCCATACGATGTCGCGGCGGTTGGCCGCCGGCACGCCGGCCGAGTGCGGTCGCGGCAGCTCCGGGCCGCTCGTGCCGCAGATCGCGTCGAGCGCGCGCCGGATCGATGCCGGTCCGCCGATCACGAGAGAAACCGGAGTTCCCGCCGCGTTCTTCAGCTCGGAGACAGCGTCCACGTCGGTCGGATCCGCCATCGCCACCGTGATCTCCTCGTCGGTGCCGAAGAGCGGCACGGCCTGGACGCGGCGGAGCAGGCTCGCGGGAAAGCGCTTCACCAGCGCCGAGTCGACCGACGAGGAGTGTACGTCGGCGTAGGGAAAGCCGAGCTGCCGCGAGAGCGCCCAGCCGATGTTCTCTTCGGTCGTGAACCCCAGCTCGACGAGCGTCTCGCCGATGAGGAGGCCGGTGTCGCGCTGCCTGAGCAGCGCCTTTCCCACTTGGTCGTCCGTGACGATCCCGCACTCGACGAGGATGGAAGTGAGCGTGCGGGTGGAATGCTCGTAGGGCGGCACAGTCGGCACCTCGCTATAAGGTCGCAGGGATCTCGGTTTCGCGGCGTGGGAGCGCGCGCGACGTCGGAGACCAATCGGATGGATGGAAAGGCAAGCCATATGCCGACACTGGAGATATCGCGGTCGAGGCGGCGCGGGGGTCGACTTTCCGCGCGGCTATTCTTATACCGGGCCGTGAGTTATATGTCGGACCGGGGTCGCGTCTGGGGCGGAAATGGATCGGAGAGGCACCCGCCGCATCTGACTCAGCGTGGCCTAATCCTTGCCGCTGGAGAGTCGCGCGGTTAGATTCTCGGCGAACTTGCGTTCGCGCGGGCAGGGGGAGGAGGGGAGGCTATGGCGCAAGCACTGAAGCGGGACATCAAGAAAGCAGCTCCCTCGGGAGCCCGGAAGCGGGCCGGCACGGCCGTCGTGAAGCCGGCCATCAAGCCCGTCAAGAAGATCGTTCGTTTGACCGCGACCGATCTCGCCGAGAAGCAGCGCGAGATCTCCGTCAGCGAGTTCTTCACCAAGAACCGCCATCTCCTCGGCTTCGACAGTCCGGCGAAGGCGCTTCTCACCACGGTGAAGGAGGCCGTCGACAACGCGCTCGACGCGTGCGAAGAGGCCAGCATCCTCCCCGACATCCTGATCGAGCTCACGGAGATCAACGAGACGCGCTTCCGCGTGGCCGTCCAGGACAACGGGCCCGGCATCGTGAAGGCGCAGATCCCCAGGATTTTCGGGCAGCTACTCTACGGCTCCAAGTTTCACCGGCTGCGCCAGGCGCGCGGGCAGCAGGGGATCGGCATCTCCGCGGCCGGCATGTACGGCCAGCTCACCACCGGAAAGCCGATCACCGTCATCTCCCGCACGGGGAAGGGCAAGCCCGCCCACAAGTTCGAAATCCAGATCGACACGCGCCTGAACCGGCCGGTGGTGGTCTCCGACACCGAAGTGGAGTGGGTGCCGGACAACGGCACGCGGGTGGAGCTGGAGATCGAGGCGACCTACAAGAAGGGGCGCCACTCGGTGGACGGCTACGTGGAGCAGACCGCGATCGCGAACCCGCACGCGCAGATCACCTATGTCGCGCCTGGGGGAGAGCGGGTGGAGCTGGCGCGGGTGGCCGATGAGCTGCCCAAGGCGCCACTCGAGATCAAGCCGCACCCCCACGGCGTGGAGCTGGGCATATTGCTGAAGATGCTTCACGAGACCAAGGCAAAGAACCTGCGCGGATTTTTGAGCGGCGACTTCTCGCGGGTGAGCCCCGCGGTGGCCGAGGAGATCGCGCGCTCCGCCGGGCTACGGCCGGAGTACTCGCCCCAGAAGGCGGCGCGCGACCAGGCCGAGGCGCTCTACAACGCGATCCAGGCGACCAAGCTGATGGCGCCCCCGGCCAACGTGCTCTCGCCGATCGGCGAGGAGCTGCTGCTCGAGGGCTTGAAGAAGCAGATCGACGCGCGTTTCTACGCGGCCACGTCGCGCTCCCCCACGGTCTATCGCGGGAATCCGTTCCTGGTCGAGGCCGCGCTCGCGTACGGCGGGGAGAACCTGCCCGGCGACGAGCTGGTCACGCTGCTCCGCTACGCGAACCGCGTGCCGCTCTTGTATCAGCAGTCGGCGTGCGCGGTGACCAAGGCGGTGCTGGGGACGAACTGGAAGGCCTATGGCCTCCAGCAGTCGAAGGGAGCGCTCCCGACGGCGCCGATGATCTTGATGGTGCACATCGCGTCGGTCTGGGTGCCGTTCACGTCGGAGAGCAAGGAGGCGGTGGCCTCCTACCCGGAGATCGCGAAGGAGATCCGGCTGGCGCTCCAGGACGTGGGCCGGAAGCTGGGGATCTACATCCGCCGCGGGATGCGCGAGGCGGACGCCGAGAAGAAGCGCTCGTACATCGAGAAGTACATCCCGCACATCGGCATCGCGCTCCAGGAGATCCTCTCGATCTCCGACAAGGAGCGGGATAAAGTCTGTGACATCCTGAAAGACACTCTGGAACGGAGTCGACAGTGAGCGGGAAAGAGCGGAGTACGAAGGCGGTGAAGGCGGTCGAGAAGGAGCGGACCCCGAAGGTGATCGAGAAGGTCGTGCCCAAGATCAAGAGAGAGGCGAAGGCCGTCGAGGACTCGATCTTGAAGCGGAAGAAGCCCGTCCTCAAGTTCCCGATCCGCTCGCTCGCCAACGTGCGCTATCTGGAGAAGGAAGGCTACTTCGAGATCCGCGGGAAGAAGAAGGAGCGCACCCTCACGGTCAACACCGTGAAGTCGTTCGCCCAGACGCTCCGGATGATGGCGCTCTCCAAGTCGCTGGTCGAGACCGACGACATCGCCACGAAGAGGGAGGCCTACTACGTCTCGAAGAACTGGGGCGACGCGCGCTTCCTGGAGCAGACCGAGTCGGACACGGTGATGGACGACGTCGAGGCGCTGTTCGAGGTGAACCGCGAGCAGATGGGATTCGTCCCCGAGGAGAAGGGGGGCGACGTCTCCGGCGCCCTGACCGTGATCGACAAGGACCCGGACACGGGCAAGATGCTGAACATCGACTGCACCAAGTTCGGGAGCGGCGCCTACTCCATCCCGATCTCGGTCGAGCACCTGGATTTCGAGACCAAGGCCAAGTTCATCCTGGTGATCGAGACCGCGGGGATGTTCCAGCGCCTGGTGAAGCACGGCTACGCGAAGAAGGCGAACTGCATCCTGGTCTCGATGGGGGGCGTGCCCACGCGCGCCTGCCGGCGCTTCATCCGGCGGCTGGCCGACATGAAGAAGATCCCCGTGTACGTCTTCGTGGACGGCGACCCGTACGGGATCACCAACATCTACCGCACGTTCAAGGTGGGCTCGGGCAACGCGGCTCACATCAACGAATTCTTCTGCGTGCCCCAGGCGCGCTTCCTGGGGATCACGCCGCAGGACATCATCGACTACAAGCTGCCGACCCACCCGCTCAAGGAAGTGGACGTGAAGCGGGCCAAGGACGCCATCAAGAACGACCCCTTCTTCCACCACCACAAATCCTGGGCCGCCGCGATGGAGAAGCTGATCTCCATGGGAGTACGCGCCGAGCAGCAGGCGCTGGCCGCGCACGGGCTCAACTACGTGATCGAAACGTACCTTCCCGAGAAGATCGCCCACCCGGAGCGGTTCCTGCCGTAGCCGGGGGCCGTGCCGGCCCATGACGCCAGAGTCCCCCCAGTCCCACCAGTCCCAAGAGCCCGCCGACCTCCAGGCCCTCCGCGAAGCCGTCGAGGGTGTGGACCGCGAAATCCTGGCGCTCTTGAAGAAGCGGATGGAGCTGGTCGACGAGATCGCCCGCGCGAAGCTCTCGAGCGCCGCGCCGTTCCGCGACCGCGCGCGCGAAGAGCAGGTCATCGATCGCATCCGGCACCTCGCGACCCAGCTCGGCCTGGACGCCCACGAGATCGAGCGCCTCTACCGGGACATCATGGAGATGTCGATCGGCCGCCAGCAGGCGTTCGTCCGCTCGCTGGAGGGCGTGCCGCTTCGCGTGGCCTACCAGGGCGTCGAGGGCTCCTTCAGCCACTTGACCGCGCAGCGGCACTACGCAGGCCGGAAGCACGGCGTCGTCTTGAGCGGTCAGGACACGTTTCGCGGCGCGGTTGACGCGGTGCGGGAAGGCAGCGCCGATTTCGCGCTTCTCCCCATCGAGAACACCACGGCCGGGAGTGTGCACGAGACCTACGACCTCCTGGCCGAGGGAGGCGTCACGATCACCATGGAGGTCGTGAGCCAGGTGGAGCACTGCCTGCTCGCGCTCCCGGGCGCAAAGCTCGAGGAGATCCGCACCGTCATCTCCCATCCCCAGGCGCTCGCGCAGTGCGAGGTGTTCCTGCGCTCCCTGCCCGGCGCCGCGGCGCGGCCCGAGTTCGACACCGCGGGCTCGGCGCGGAAGGTGCGGGAGAGCAACGACCCCACGCTGGCGGCGATCGCGAGCGAATCGGCCGCGCGGCTCTACGGATTGGACGTGCTGGCGCGCGGCATCCAGACGCAGGAGGGGAACTACACGCGCTTCGTCGAGGTGGCGCGCGAGGCGACCCCTTGCCCGCCGGACGCGGCATGCAAGACGTCGCTCCTCCTGTCCCTGGCGCACAAGCCGGGGGCCTTGGGAGACGTGCTCGCCCGCTTCGGCGCGCGCGGACTGAATCTAACGAGGATCGAGTCGCGCCCCATCCTGGGCACGCCGTGGCAATACCGGTTCTATCTCGATCTGGAGGGGCACGCCGCGTCGGAGCCGGTGCGCGCGGCGCTCGAGGAGCTGCAGCCGCTCACGACCGACGTGCGGGTGCTGGGAACTTATCCGAGGGCCGAGGCGCCCCCGCGAACTGAGACTACTTCGTCTGGGGACTAATCTGGATCCGAATCTGCTCCGGCCTGTACTAGCCCACGTCTAAACGCGTCCAGACGCGCCAGCAGGTCATCCGCTCGAGTCGGCGGCCGTGGGCACGATCGGCGGGAGCTTCACGTCCGAAGTCTCGATCCACACGTAAATCTTGGCGCCGTCCTGATCCAGGGTCAGCCTCTCGCCCGGCGGGAGGGCCTGGATCTCCCGCCAGTGGTGGCGGAGGTCGACCGAGTAATCGCCCACACTGACCGTCGCCTTCACTCCCAGCGCGACCATGGTGTCGATCGTCTTCTTGTTCATGGTCATCGCCACCGTGGCCATGTCCTTGCCCGGCTCCCAGACCTCGGCCCGGAGCTTGGGGTCCTTGCCCGCCCACCACGGGTGTCCGCTGGGGGGCTGGGTCCGGATGGTCCAGATGACGCCGAGGCCCAGGCACACGAGAGCGAAAACGGTGACGCCGAGGATGGTCTGCCGTCGAGTCACGAATTACCTCCTGGGCGGCCGGGCGCCCGCACGCTGCCCACGCTGCTTTGTGCCGCTCGCTTCCCCTACGCCCGCCGGGGCCTCCGGGTTTCGCCGGGCGCCGGCTTCTCCAGCGCGTCCTCCGGCGTCTCGCGGCGCACCAGTCCGCGCCAGGCCAGGGCCAGAGCCAAGGCGGCGCCGAAGGTCGTCACCACGGTAGCCCCCGTTGGCAGATCGAAGTGGTAGGAAGCCAGCATTCCCGCCACCGAGACGATCACCCCCGTGATCCAGCCGATCGCCAGCCGGACGCGGGCGCCGTCGGCCAGGAGCATCGCGATCACCGACGGCACGATCAGATACGAGAAAACGAGGAGCACGCCGGCGACCGCCACCGACTGCGTGACGACGAGTCCGAACGTAAGGTAGAACAGAAAGTCCCACAAGCGGACTTGGTTTCGCGTCATGCCGGTAGTTTCGCCGCGCGAGATCGCGAAGAACGGACGGCGCCACAGAAAGTGAAGCACGCCGATCCCGATGTAGAGCGCCGCGAGCCGCGCCACCTCGCTCGGCGAGGCCGCGAGGAGATTCCCCACGAACATGAACTTGATGTGCTCGGCCCCTTCCGGAGTGCGATCCACGATCAGGATCGCCGCCGCGGCCGCGACCGCGTAGACAATCCCAATGAACGCCTCCTGGGGAATCCGGCGCTTCTCGGCCTTGAGCACCGCGAGGAGCCCCGCCCCCACGACCACGGCCGCGATCGAGAACCAGCCGGACGCGGGGGAATGCAGGTCGAAGCCCATGAGAAAGCCGACGGTCGCGCCCAGGGCCGCCACCTGTGCGAGCGCCAGGTCCACGAAGATGACCCCGCGCTCCACGACGTGAAAGCCGAGATAGGCGTGGATGGCCACGATCGCGATGCAGGCGAGGAGCGGCCACATCAAGAGTTGGAGCGCTTCCATCAGGAGCGCCCTCCCCCCGCGAGCGCCTTCTGGATCAGGTCGAGCTGGGCGTCGAACAGCGAGAAGTAGTCCTTGGCCTCCGGCGTCGCGCCCACTGAGGGCGGCAGGACCACGACCGCGACGCCGGCGTTCTTCGCGATCTGTCGCGGGAGCTTGGGATCGAAGTACGGCTCGATGATCATCAGCTTCACGTTCTGGCTCTTCATCAGCGCCGTCAGCTCCTGCACGTGCTTCGGCGTGGGCGGCACGCCGGGCCGCGGCTCGACGTAGTCCTTCACATCGAATCCGAACGCCTTCGCGGAGTAGGGCCAGGAGCGGTGGTAGGTGACCACGTTCATACCGTCGAGATGGAGCTCCTTCGCGCGCTTCTTCCAGCCGTCCAGCCGCGACTTGAGCTGGCGCTCGAAGTCGGCGTATCGCGCCTCGTAGACGGCGCGTCCGGCCGGGTCGTTTCGGATCAGGGCATCACGGATGTTGGCGGCGATCGCCGGTCCGTTCTCGGGGTCGAGCCAGTAGTGCGGGTTGCCCAGCGGATGGACGTCGCCCATCTCGCGCCCCACGCGGCCGCCCTGCTCCAGAATTTTCACGCCGTTCGACGCGTCCACGAAGCCCGGGCCCCCGGGGAGGATCTTCGAGTTGCGCGAGTTGTTGAGCAGCCCCGGCGCCCACCCGGCTTCTAGATCGCGCCCGACCTCCACGAACACGTCCGCTCTCCGCAGCTTGAGCAGATAGGAGGGCTTGGCGTCGACGAAGTGCGGATCCTGATAGCCCTTCGCGAGCGTCTCCACGGCGACGCGGTCGCCGCCGATCATCTGCGCGATCGAGGCCAGATCCTGCGTGGTGGTCACGACGTTGAGTTTCTTGGCCGCTTCTCCGGGGACCGCGACCAGAAGCAGCGCCGCGGCCGCTACGAGAACGGGGACCGGCGCCGCGAGGCGCCTGAGGATTCGACGGTGACGGTTCATATCAAGAATCTCCTCCGGCCTAGAACGGATGCTGCCCGTGCGGGCCGATGTTGAAAGTGGTCTTCAGGAAATAGGTCGTCTCGTCCGAGCCGCCCGTGTCGAGCCGGCGCACCTGAGCGCTCACCAGGCTGAACTCGCTGGGCGTGAACGTGAGGAAACCGAGCTGGCCGCGGTCGGCTGGCCCGCCGTCCAGGGACTCGGACATGTCGAGGCGAAGCCCCGCGTGCCAGCGCCGCGCGAACTGATAGTCGACGTAGGCGAATCCACCGCGCCCCACCTGGTCCACAACGCTGAATTTTTCGGAGCGACGCTGCATCCACTCCACCTGCGCGATCAGCGAGCGATAGATGGCACGGCGCGGGTTCTTCCAGCGAAAGGTGACGTCGGCGCCCACAAGCGTCGCGCGCAGCGCCGTCGGTTCGGGACCCGGGAAACTCGAGTCGACGCCGGCGCCGTTCGCCCCGTTCGCGAGCGAAGCGCCCAGCGTGAAATTGACGCTCTCCCCCACGTCAAAGAACGTGGAGAGCCGCGACGTATAGAGCAGGTCCTTCCCGCGGAACGCCTCGAACGATGGGACTTCTTCGCGGTCGGGCGTATTGGTCACCTCGGCGTCGAGGTTCAGGTAGACGGGCACCGGGATGAGCCACGAGATCGAGGCGCCCGCGCCCGCCAGCCCTTCCTCTCCCAGGAATCGCTCGGCCGCGAGCGGTCGGTCTGCGAACGGCGTTTCCGGCGGGTGAGTCCGGTTGAACTTGCCGAAGTTATTGCGGAACTTCCCGAGCTTGGCCGAGAGCCCCGCGGGAAGCGTGAGCAGCGTGATGTACCCCTCCTCCAGGTCGATCCCTTCCTCAGGACTCACCGAGATGAAGAAATCGGCGCGGCTGTAGGGGTCCACGTTGGCCTGGATGCCCAGCTCCGCCTCACGCAACGCGAACGTCTGGGTGCCAGGCTCGTCGCTCCGATCTCCGGCTTCGGCTTGAAACCAGCCGATCACACTCACGTTCGGATTCAGCAGATTCGAGCCGGCCGGAACGCTCGACGTCGGGGTCGACGGTTCGGCCGGCGTTTGCGCGTGGGCGACGCTCGTCGTCGCGGCTCCGCTCGTGAAGAGCAGAACGGCGAGGGCGAGCTTCGCGCCGATGCCATGGCGCACGGGAAGCCTCCTCGGTTGTGGGGTGCTGCGATTCGAACAACGCCGGGGAAAGCTACGCGAGCGGCGGGGCGCGGCCTCGGTGGAGCGGAAGATTCTGCTCGGCAGGGGAACCCTCTGCCATGAGGGCAACGGATTCCGGCGTCAGTGCAGGTGTCGGAGGGCCGGCGGGGCGAGCCAGATCGGCGGCGCCGTATTGCATGACCTTGCACAGCTCGCAACCGGGCATGTCGGCATGGTGGTGCGCGGCGCCCAGCGACAGCCAGCCCACGAAGAGGGCCAGCGCGAGCACGATGGGGAGCGATCGGCGCGGCTGGAAGCGGCTCATGGTATGCAGAACCTTAGCAGAGGGGGCGTGGTTCCGCCACCCGTCACCCCCGCCGCGAAGCGAGGATCATCCCCACGCCCCAGACGATCAGGAGCACCGGCCAGTAGCGCCAGATGTTTCCGTGCAAATAGCCCAGCTGGTGCAGCAGGAGCACCACGCCGATGGTGATCACCGTGAGGGGGAGGGCGATTCCTACGCCTTTTCCGGGCATCGGGTCTCTCCTGGGCCAGTTGTTTCCGCGAGAGGTCCGGGTTTCACAGCGCCCGGACTGCCTCGCGCCGCACGCGCAGATGAATCAAGGGACTCTCCACTCGGATCCGAAGCGGCGGTCCCGATCCCTCCGAGGTCCAGACCTTCACCTTGGGGCGGCCGGTCACCTGCTCCACGAAATCCTCGGGCAAGGATCGGAACGACAGCGGCGATAGAAACTCGATCCGGACCGGGCTGCTGGGCGGGATGCGGATGTCGACTCTCGACATCACGCCATGGATTCGGATGACCGAAGGGCGCGCCGACCCGGTCGCGACCACGTTCACGCCCGAGCAGATCGCCTGAATGTCCAGTCGCTCCGGTCGCAGGTGCGAAAGGTCGGCACGCACCTCCGAGAAGAGGCTCTTCGCTTCGAGCCGCACGCCAAGTCCCTCGGGAGCCGTCACCCGGAGATCCCCTCCCAACGGGGCCTGGTACACGTGGGTTCCGGAGGGCGGCCACGTCAATATTGCGGCGCCGCCCGAGGAGAGGAAACGGGGAACGGTGCCCTCCTCGTGCCCCACGCCGCCCATGCCGCTCGCGGTGATATCCAAAGTCTTCGCCGCGCGCGGACCGGACTTGGAGCCCACCACCAGCGAGCCGCCGAACACGCGCGCGCGAAGGGTCAGGGCCTGCACCCGCGGACGGCTCAGGTCGTAGACCTTGGCGTAGGAAGGGGGCGCGGAGGCGCCGTGGTGGTACGCCCACCACGCGGCGTACGCCAGGATGCCGATGACGAGGAGGGTGGAGATCCAGCCGAGGAGGCCGTTGTTCAGCGCGTTCGCGAGGAGCGCTAAGCCGATCACGACGAGCAGAACCGGCCAGTAGTGGAGAAGCCACCCGCCCATGCCCGCGGGGAGAAATCCGAGGTGCCCGGCCAGGAGGATGGCGCCGAGGCCGGCGAGAAGCACGCCGAGGACGAGCTTCGTGAATTGCACTAGTACTCGCCGCCCACCTTGAGTCCGCTGGGCACGTGCGCGGGCACGGCCACCAGGGCCGTGTCGTCGGAGAGCGCATTCAAGAAACTCACCAGCGCGCGCTCCTCGGCGATCGTCAGGCGGAGCGGCCGCACCTCGGGGGCCTGATTCGGAACGTCCAGGCCCAGCCCGCGCCCGCCGCCCTGGTTGTAGAAGCGCACGACCTGCTCCAGGGTGGCGAAGGCGCCGTTGTGCATGTAGGGCGCCGAGTGCGCGATCCCGCGCAGCGAGGGAGCCTTGAACGCGTGCCGCTCCAGCTCACGGTTCGTGACCGCGAAACGACCGGGATCGGGGTCGAGGTGCGTCCCCGACGAGTCGCGCGGCACGCCGATCACCGTGAACTCCTGCACGGTGAAGTCGCCCGGCACCACGCTCGTCGTGAGCGGGAGGAAGTGGCAGCGCGAGCAGCGCGCCTTTCCGGCGAAGAGGTCCATCCCGCGGCGCACGTCCGCCGGCACCTCGTCGGATTCTCCGCTCCACCAGCGATCCACGGTCGATCCGCTCGACCGGAGCGTCCGCTCGAACGCCGCGATGGCGCGCTTGGCATCGGCATACCGGGGGCGTCCGGGACCGTAGGCCGCGCCGAAGAGAGCCCGGTACTCGGGGATCGAGTCGAGCCGCGCCTCGAGCGCGCGCGGCGGGAGTCCGCCCATTTCGCGTCCGCTGTGAACGGGCCCGTCGATCTGATCCTCCAGGCTCACCGCGCGCCCGTCCCAGAAGAACGCCGTCTGGTCCGAGACATTCACGAGGCCCGGCGCGTTCCGGGGGAGCTCGGTGCGGTCGATCGCCTGTGCGAACCGGCGCCCGTCGGCCATCCCGCGCGTGGGCATGTGGCACGAGGCGCACGCGCGGTCCTTTTTCGCGGAGAGGATCGGATCGAAGAAAAGCGCGCGCCCCAGCGCAATTGCGGCGGAGTCGGTCGCTTCGCCGCGCCGGCCCGCTGTGGCGGTCGTAGCGGCGTGAGGCGCTGCCGGCTCACGGCCGCCCCATGCCGCGCGGAGCGTTTCGCCAACCAGGGCCGGCCGCGCGCCGAGCAACAGCCCGACGAGGATCAGGAATATGTAGAGAGGAAACCAGGCGATGAGGTGACGGCGCATCCCGCGGCTCCTCGGCTACGGACGGCCGGTGGCGTGAGCGATGTCGTCGAACAGGGCTTCGGCTTCGCGCCGGAGCCTCCCCTGGTCGACGAGATCGAAGCCGCGGTCCGGACCGGCGACGGGGACGGGCCGGTGCAGCGAGGCGAGCGCCACTTCGTCCTCGGGCGCCCACTCTCCGTAGCGCGGGCCGCGCGCGGACGCGGCCACCGCCGGAGCGAGGGCGCGGCGCACCTCGGCCGTCGAGTTTGGATTCCCCAGATCCTCGTCCATCGCACAGAGCGTCGCGAGCAGCTCGGTGAGCGAGGTCTGGGAGGCGATGCTCTCCTGGCCGTCGAGGCGCCCCATCAGTGTCCAGCGATGGCCCTCCCATGCCGCTCGGACACGGGTGGGGGAAGCCACGGTCGCGACGAGCGCGCCCGCCGCCGCGTCGGCGCGCGTGCGCAGCTCGCCGATCGCGCTCATCAGCGTCCGGCGCGCGGCGGGGTCGCCCGCCCACGGCGCTCGAGTGGCGAAGAGCGTTTCCTCGACACCATGGAATCCGCCGCCCTCACCGGCCTCGCCATTCAGCTCCTCGGCGGCTTCGGGATTGGCCAGCGCGATGTAGGGC
>JBKJXM010000312.1:0-4396 GCA_046716305.1 Candidatus Eiseniibacteriota bacterium | reverse complement strand
GCGCCGAACGACGCGCCCCGTGTAGTCGACCCGGATGTCGCGTACCCAGCCCGAGAACTTGAGCGAGACCTCGGCCCGGCGCGTCTCGTCGTACGCCACCTTTCCCGCGGCGCGTATCGACATCCGGATGGGTCGCGGCGCTACGACCGCGGTCCGGACCCCGATCGCCTGGCGGCGGCCCGGATCAAGGAGCACGGCGCCCAGCCCCTGGACTTCGGAGCCCGTCGACGCTGCCGTGTCGGTCGTGCCCGCCGGCGCTCCCATTCCGGAGGCTCCGGGTGGAGGCGTTCCGGCGACGAACGTAAGCTGGGAGGTGCTCGTGCTGAGCCGGTAGGTCGCCACGGCTTCAGCCCCGTCCGGGCCTCGGATCGCGAGCTCCACGTCCCATTCGCCCTGCATCGAGAGCCCGAACGCGGCCTCGTAGACTCCCGGACCTGCTTCCTTCACCGAGCCGCGCCCTTCCATGCGCGGCATGGCGCCCATGGCTTGCATCACGGCCATCATCTCGACTCGGGCGCCCGCGACCGGAGCCCCCGAGGGGTCCCGCACCGTGATCACGAGCTTGTTGTCCCCCACGACCGGCCGTGCAGGGCGGTTTTCGAGGCCAAGTCGGAACGTCCCGACCTGCCGGAGCGACTCGGCCGTCGTCCTGCGCTTCTCATCCCGCCGGCCGCAGCCGGCCGGCGCCGCCACGAGCGCCACAAGCACCGCGCCCGCGAGGAGACGCGCCACCGCACGAGTCGCGCGGGAACGAAACGTCGGGATGGCGTTCATCGCGGCTCCTCCTTCACCAGCCAGGAGGGCTCAACGCCCAGCGCGCGGTCGAGGTCCGAGAGCGCCATGTGGTAATCGGCTTCCGCGGCATGGCGGCCGAGCCGCGCCCGGGCAAGGTCGCGCTCGGCGTTCAGGAGCGCGAGAAAGTCGGAGCGGTTCGACTCGTATCCGGCCCGCGTCGAGGCGAGCGCCCGCTCGGTCGCGGGAACGACGCGGGTCGTGATGATCCCAAGCTCGTGCCCGGTTTCCTCGACGCGCGCCCGAGCCGATTCCAGCTCGGCCCGCACGGAATCGACGATCGCCTCCCGCTCTTTCGTCGCGCGCTCCAGCTCCGCGCGGGCCTCGCGCACGCCGGCTCCGGTCCGTCCGAAGCCGATCGGGAGATTCACCGCTATCCCGACCTGCGGGCGCCACTCGGGCTCGTCCATGAACCGGTCGTAGCGCGCTTGGAGCATCACCTCGGGGATGCGCGAGCGGCGGGCCAGGCCCAGCTCCGCCGACCTCGCGGCGCGCAACGCCTCGCGCGCCCGAGGCTCGGGGCGGTTCGCCAGCGCCGAGGCGAGCGCGTCGGAAGACACGAGGCTCGAATCGGCATGTCCGGCCGGGCCGGGAAGATTGCTCGCCGGCTCGGGCAACATCCGCGAGGACTCGTCGTGAAGGAGCGCCCGGAGCCGCGCCATGATGGTGCGGCGGGTGCGCCTCAGGGCGATGCGCTCGTGATCGAGCATGGCCAGCTCCACTTCGGCCTGGAGGGCGTCCTGCTGTCCGACGGTTCCCGCGGCGTACTTCTGCAGCGCCACGAGGCGGAATTGCTCGACGAGATCGGTCAGGTCCCGGTTCGTTTCAGCGCCGCGCACGGCGAGGTAGTACTGGTAGTAGAGCCGGCGCGTCTCCATCAGGAGGTCGAGGCGCATGGCCCGGTATTCTTCGCCGCCCGAGCGCGCCATGGCGCGCGCCGCCCGGCCGCGTAACGCTCGCCCCCCAAAGAGCGGAAGCGGCTGCATCAAGCCGACCGCGTACGCCCTGTCCACCGTCGAGGAACCGAAGCTGCGGGGGGCGACCATGACGTCAATCCTCGGATCCTCCCAGGCACCTTCCCTGTCCGCTCGCGCCTCCATGGCCGCCCAGGAGGCACGCATCGCGGCAAGCGACGGATTGCGTTCGAGCACCGAGCGCTCTAGCGATGCCAGCTCCAGAGTGGGAGCGGCAAAAAGCGCATCGATCGACTCCCCGGCGTACGCCGGGGGCGCGTGGAGCGGAGCGGGCATCGCGAGCGTGAACAGGAACGGGAACAGCAGCGGAACCCGTCGCATGCAATCACCACCTTCGTAGAAAAGGAGCATCGGTTTCCGCGCGTCGCTGAGACGCGCGCATCAAGCCAAAACGGCGCCGGTCAAGACTGTCCCAGCCTCACGGCCGGGGCCTACGGGCCCGCGCTCGTCAGCTCAGATACGAAGGATGGTGGTTCGGAGGAGTAGAGGCGAAGGACGGGGGGGAGGCGTCTCGAATGCGTGAATGGCGCGGGGCGTCGCCGACGCGACAAGCGGAGTCGAGACAGGCAGAGGTGCGACCATTGGAAGGCGTGTTTCGATCGAGCGGTGGGGAGCGATCCGGGCCGGCTCCCGATCGGCCGCCGCCTTGGCCGCCCCGCAGCAGGAGCGGTCGGCGACGAGCGACGTAACCGTGAGCGAGTTCTGGCCGGCGCACCCGGCGCAGGACGGCGGATTCCCGCCTCGGGGCATGGCGCAGGCCGCGCGCTGGACCGCGACAAAGGTCTGTCCCGAGAAAAGGGCCAGGGTGAGCGCGATGACAATGGTCCGACGCAGGTGCATACGTCTCCTTGTACCCCGAAGCGACTCTGAAGAGCCGTCTTGTTCCCATAGTACTATCGGCGTCCCGTCAACGTCTCTTGATTTCTAGGGCGTGGCTCGTCCGGATTGGGTCCCGCAGAGGGACGCAAACCCCAGAACTGTGAGCTATGATGTGCCTCCTACCGGCGCGGCGTCCGCCGGGGGCTTCACTCATACGGCTCGATTCCTACTCGGAGGTGCGGCATGGTTCGACTCATCTGTTTCTCCATGGTCCTCACGGCTCTTCTCGGCTCAGCCTCGGCGAGCGCGGCACCAACGGCCGTGAACGCTGCCAACCCGTCACTTCTCGTCTTCCGGCTTCCGGCAATGGAGATCACATCCGCGGTGCCGGTCGCCTCGAACTGGACGTACAGCGGATGCTGGTCCCCTCGCACCGGATCCCCGTGCGTCGACGTCTATCGCGACACGCAGGGCCGCCCGTGGATTTGCAAGGCTTGTCGTACGACCGGAAATCCCGGCCCGGGCAAGTGCCGCCAGACGACGCAGGCGGAGCTGGACCGGGGGCTCTGGTGCTCCTGATTCACCGCGGCCTGTAAGGGATCCGGCGCGACGCCAGCCGGACCCACTAACCTCCGGGCCAAGGAGACTCAGCTCGCCGCGTTGAGCGCTTCCGTCTCGGGGCGATCGTGAGTCGCGACGGCCGGCCGCCGGCGCAGGTTGTACAGGACCGGGAGTACAAACAACGTCAGCAGGGTCGACGAAAGCACGCCGCCGATGACGACCGTGGCGAGGGGGCGTTGGACTTCGGCTCCAATTCCCGTGTTCAGGGCCATAGGCACGAAGCCCGCGCTGGCCACGAGCGCCGTCATGAGCACCGGCCGCAGTCGGCGATCGGCCGCCTGCTTGATCGCGTCCAGCAGGGGGGCACCGGCACCCAAGTTCTGACGTATCGTCGACACGAGAACCAAGGAATTCAACACCGCCACGCCGGAAAGGGCAATGAACCCCACCGCCGCCGCGATGCTGAAGGGCAGCCCCCGCACCCAGAGCGCGGTGACTCCGCCGACGACCGCGAAAGGCACCGCCAGAAACACTCTCAGGACGTCCGATGCCCGGCGATAGCTCAGATACAGCAGCAGGAGAATGAGCGCCAGCGCGATGGGCACGACGATCGCCAGGCGCGCCCGGGCGCGTTGGAGGTGCTCGAACTGCCCGCCGAACCGGACGTAGTAGCCGGGTGGGAGGAGCACGCGCTCCGCGATCACCCGGCGCGCATCGGCGACGAAGCTACCCACGTCGCGCCCGCGCACGTTGGCCTGCACCACGACTCTCCGCTTCGCCCACTCCCGGTTGATGGTGGACGGTCCTTCCACGGTGCGAATCCTGGCGAGCTGGCCGAGTGGAACGCGGTCCCCGTTCGCGGACGTCACCAGAATGCTCCCGAGGGCGAGCGGGTCGGTGCGCAATCGGTCCTCCAGCGTCACCGCAATCGGGAATCGCCGCTCGCCTTCCTGGAGGAAACCGACCTCCTTCCGGCCCAGGGCCTCCACGGCGTCCAGCACCTCGCGCGCCGGAATCCCGTGCCGGGCAATCGCCGCGCGGTCGACCTCGACCTGAACGACGGGGAGACCGGTCGCTTGCTCGGCCAGCACGTCCGCCGCGCCCGGTAGGGCGCGGATCAGCGTCTCGATCTCACGGGCCTTCGCCTTGAGCATCGCGAAGTCGTCCCCGAAGAGCTTGATGCCCACGTCGGTGCGCACACCGGCGATCATTTCGTTCACGCGCATCTCGATCGGCTGGGTGAAGATCAT
>JBKJXM010000311.1:0-4401 GCA_046716305.1 Candidatus Eiseniibacteriota bacterium | reverse complement strand
AGCCGGGATGAGGCCGCGGGTGGACCGTATTGTACCGGGCCATGTACCGAAAGGTACTTATCCGGCCTGGGTCTGCTCCGTAGGCTCGGGCTCGGCCGTACCGATCGGGATACCGTGGCTTTCCATGCGGGAGTAGAGGGCCCGGCGGGAGATGCCGAGCAGGGTGGCCGCCTTCGTCTTGTTCCCCTGGGCCCGCTCCATCGCCTCGAGGATCATCTTCCGCTCCATCTGCTCCAGGCTTAAGCCCATGGAGAGGAGATCGGCGCCCTCGTGCAGGGGACGGACGCGGTCTTGCGGGAAGTGGGACCGGAGGATGGGCCCCTGTCCCGCCAGGATGCACGCGCGCTCGATCAGGTTTTGAAGCTCGCGGATGTTCCCCGGGTAGTCGTAGCGCTGCAGGAAGTCCAGCGCCTCGGACGAGAGCAGATCCGGCGTGCGCTCCTGCGCGATCAGGAAGTGGTTCACCAGCTCGTGGATGTCCTCGCGCCGCTCGCGCAGCGGCACCAGGCGGATGGGAAACACGTTCAGCCGGTAGTAGAGGTCCTCGCGGAACCGCCCTTCCCGGATCATCTCCTCGAGCACGCGGTTGGTCGCGGCCAGGATGCGGACGTCGGCGCGGCGCATCTCTTCCCCGCCCACGCGGACGTAGATGTGGTCTTGAAGGAAGCGGAGCAGCTTCACCTGGATGCTCTGCGGCAGCTCCCCGATCTCGTCCAGGAACACCGTCCCGCCGTCCGCCATCTCGAAGCGCCCCGGCTTGGTGCGGATCGCGCCCGTGAAGGCGCCCCGCTCGTGGCCGAACAGCTCCGATTCGAGGAGGGTCTCGGGAATGGCCCCGCAGTTCACGGGGATGAACGGCGCTTCGGACCGGAGGCTGGCCGCGTGGATGGCCTGCGCGTACACCTCTTTCCCGGTTCCGCTCTCCCCCGAGAGGAGCACGCTCGCGTCGGTGGGCGCCACCCGCTGGGCCAGGTTCAGCGCCTCGCGCATGGCGGGGCTCTGCCCCACGATGGTATCGAAGCGGTGGAGGTGGATCTGCTGCTGCAGGCTTTCGATCCGGCCCCGCAGCACCGTGGATTCCTGCCGGAGCTTCCGGTGGTCCAGCACCTGCCTCACGCGGACCGGCAGTTCCTCCAGGATGTTGTCCTTGAGGATGTAGTCGGCGGCCCCCTCCTTCATCATCTGCACCGCCTCCCGGGCATCGCCGAAGGCGGTCATCAAGATGACGTCGGGCTGGCCGGGGAGGGTGCGGGCGTGCCGGAAGACCTCGGCGCCGCTGGCGCCGGGCATGCGCATGTCGGAGATGACCAGGTCGAAGGGGCGGGCCTGGAGCTCATGGATGGCGGCATCCCCGCCGAGGGCGACCGCGACCTCGTACCCGGCTTCGGACAGGGTCGTTTCGATCAGGCGGCAGAGGTTCTCTTTGTCTTCGGCGACCAGGATGCGTTCTGTTATGCGTTCCGCCATCAGCTACAAGCTCTCGGCCGGGAGTCGAATTTCGAACAGGGCGCCCCCCGATGGGGCGCTCCCAACTGTAACCGATCCACCGTGCTCGGTGACGATCCGATCCACGAACGCGAGGCCCAGGCCCGTCCCCGTGGCCCGGGTGGTGTAGAACGGCTCGAAGATCTTGGTGCGGATCCCCTTGGGCACGCCTGGCCCCGTATCTTCAAACATGATGCGGGCTTCTCCCTTCTTTCCCTGGACCTTGACGCGCAGGAGGCCGCCCGACGGCATGACGTCGCGCGCGTTCAGGGCCAGGTTCAAGAAGACGTGGTGCATCGCGTGGGGATCCCCCTCCATGGCCATCTGCGGCGCCTCCCAGTCGTATTCCACCGTGACCTTGGAGCGATCCAGCTCGACCCGGAGGATCTCCAAAGAGCGGTCCAGCACAGGCTTAAGCTCGAAGACAACGTCCTCTCCCTTAGGGCGCCGGGAGAGGTCGAGGAAGGTCTGCACCACCGTTCCCATGCGCCCCACCTCTTCGTCGATAATTGCCAATAACTCCGCCCGCTGAGCATGGTTCAGGTTTTCGCGCTTCTGGAGCCTCTGCGAGGCGCCGCGGAGCACCGCAAGCGGGTTTCGGATCTCGTGGGCGACTCCGGCCGCCACCTGCCCGACCGAGGCGAGGAGGTCGGTGTGCCGGAGGTTCTCCTCGATCCGGTTCAGGTGCCCGACCATGCGGACGTAGGCCAGGCCGATCACCACGATCAGGACCGACGCGAGCGCAGCGGCGACCAGGAGCGAAGTGCGGATCGCCTCGAGCGGCCGGAAGGCGCTGGACCCCCCCTCGACCACCACGGCGGCCATGACCCCGCCGTCGTCGTCCACGACCGGGGCATAGCCGGAGCGCAGGTACTGCCGGTCCTTCTCATAGAGCGGCGAATGGGCGGCCTCTCCGATGTAGGCCCGCGTGAGCGCCGCGCGATCCAGCGTGAACACGTCCCGCTCGAAGCTGAACGGTTCCTTGAGCCGGAGCAGGACTCTCGAGTGGGGATCGAGGAGGAGGACGTTCGAGGCCTCGGCGCCCTCGGCCAGCCGAAGCCAAGATTCGCGGACCCTGTCGGAGGCCTCGATGGCGTCCATCTGGACCACGAAGTCCGAGACCGAATCGGTGACGGCGGCCGCTGAATCGCGCACGGCCGCCGTGAGCGCCCGCACGTGCTCGGGTCGGACGAGCAGCGCCGCGATCTGCGCGGTGCCCTCGAGGCGCTTTCCCAGCTCCACGTCGAGGAGTTTCCGCGACGTGCGGATGGAGTAGAAGACGGTGCCGTTGATGACCAGCACCAGGAGCAGGATGAAGACCAGCGTCCAGAAGACCCGGGGCCTCGTCCGGTGGCGCTCCAGAAAGATCATCAGGCGTGCGCCGGGCCGCCGCGCGAAAACGCGGCCGTCCGCTTCCTCTCAGGGTCGTGCGCCGGGGCGGCGTGTGCTAGGTTGGTCACTCGAACCCATGATACGGCATCCGCTCATCGTGACGGCCGCCCTGGGCGCGGCCGCGGGCGCGCTGGGCGGGATGATGGGAGTGGGCGGGGGAATTCTCCTCGTGCCGCTCCTCGTGCACGTGATGCGCGAGCCGCAGCACGACGCGCAAGCGGCCTCGCTGGCGTTCGTCATTGCCGCCGCGGCCGTGGCGGTGGTGCCGTACCTCGCGAGCGAGCGCCTCGACTGGCGGCTCGCGGCCGCGCTGGCGGCGGGAGCGCTCCCCGGCGTGATCTGGGGGGCCCGGGTCTCGCGGCACGTCTCCGCGACCTGGCTCCGGCGCGCGTTCGGCGTGGCGGTGCTCGCGACCGCGCTTCGGCTTCTGGTCGCGCCGCCGGTCCTGTCCGGAGCCCCGGCCCCCTGGGGCTGGGCGGCGGAGGCCGGTCTGGGCCTGGCGGTGGGGTTTCTCGCGGGGCTCCTCGGCCTCGGGGGCGGCACGATCCTGGTCCCGGCGCTCGTGCTCATGCAGCGGATCCCCCAGCACGTGGCGCAGGGGGTGTCGCTTCTGTTGATCATCCCCGTGGGGATCGCCGGGGCGGCGACGCACGCCCGCTCGGGCTCGCTTCCGCGGCGCCTCCTCCCGGGACTCCTGCTGGGTGGCGCGGCCGGCGGGCTCGCGGGTGGCCTCCTCGCGCAGAGAATCGCGGGGCCGTCGCTCTCCCGTATGTTCGCGCTCTTTCTGCTCGTGGTCTCGTTCCAGATGATCCTGGCCCGCCCTCGCAACGAGGGGGGCCCGACGCCCTCCCCGAGAGGGGGCCCGACGCCGATACCCGGAGGTTCGTGATGATGCGCGCCCTGCTCCTGTTCCTCTCGCTCGCCGCTCTCCTTCACGCGCCGCGCGCCGCCGCGGCCGACCCGCCGGTCACGTCCCTGAGCGGGGCCTCGGCGGTCACGGTCGGGGAGGATCGCGAGCGGGCCCGGTTCGACGCGCTCCTCGAAAAGGCGACGCGCGAGCGCTACGAGTGGAACCCGTCGCTCGCCACATTCATGGGCGTCCACGACTACGACGCGAAGCTGGAGAACACGACGAAGGCCGCGATCCGGGCCCAGACCGATCAGATCCGGCGGGAGATGAAGGAGTTGGCCGCGATCGACCGCGCGAAGCTGGGCTTTGACCGGCGGGTCGACTACGACTTCTTCGAGAATGATCTGAAGAGCCGCCTCTTCCACCTGACCGAGCTTCGCGGCTGGGAGAAGGACCCGGCCGGCTACGGCTACGGCTGGTCGCTCGAAAGCCTGATCGCGCGGAATTTCGCGCCGCCCGGGGAGCGGCTCAAGTCGGTGATCGCGCGGCTCCGCCAGGTGCCGCGCCAGCTCGGGAACGGGCGGGCGAACTTGAAAAATCCTAACAAGCTCATAGCCGAGTTCGCCGCCGAGGACTTCGAGGGAATGATCGGATACCTCGACAAGGACGTGCCG
>JBKJXM010000310.1:0-7805 GCA_046716305.1 Candidatus Eiseniibacteriota bacterium | reverse complement strand
GCTTCCCGTCGATCACCGCGGCGAGAAGCGCGCCTCCGCCGGGCAGTGCCTGGCGCACCACGTCTCCCGCCTGGCGCAGCTCGTCCACGCTCCCGGCCTCGACCTGCGCCGCGATCACCGACTCGCCGCGGGTCTTGGCTTCGGCGACCAGCGCGCGCACCTGCTCGCCCAGCGCCTGGCGGCTGCCCTTCGCGGCCGATTCCTTGAGCGTCTTCGCCTCTTCCTGCATCTGCCGTACGCGCTCGGCCAGCCGATCGCGCGGCGTGCCCAGCCGCTGCGCCATCTCGCGAAGGAGCGCGCGGTCCTCGTCGGCGCGCTGATACGCGAGCGCGCCGGTCACCGCCTCGATCCGCCGCACGCCCGAGGCGACAGCCGCCTCGGCTTCGATCCTGAGATAGCCGATCTCCCCCGTGCGCTCGACGTGGCAGCCGCCGCACAGCTCGCGGCTGTAGCCGCCGACGATCACCTGCCGCACGCGCTCGCCGTACTTCTCTCCGAAGAGCGCCATCGCCCCCTTCTCCTGCGCTTCCTTGAGCGATGACACCTCGGTCGCGACCGGGAGGTCTTCGAGGATTTTCTGATTCACCTCGGTCTCGATGGCGTGCAGCTCCTCGCCCGTGATCGCCTTCCCGTGCGTGAAGTCGAAGCGAAGGCGGTCGGACGCGACCAGGGAGCCCGCCTGCTTCAGATTCGTGCCGAAGCGCGCGCGCAGGGCCGCGTGGAGGAGATGCGTCGCGGTGTGGTTCCGCTCGGTCGCGGCACGCTTCGCCGCGTCCACCGTCGCGCGGTAGGGACCCGCGCTCGGCGTGCCCTCCACCACTTCGGCGCGGTGCACCGTCGAGCCGGCATCCTTCACCGTGTCCACCACGCGGAGCCGCACCGGCGCACCCTTCGCCGTCGCTTCCAGCCACCCCGTGTCGCCCACCTGGCCGCCCCCCTCCGCATAGAAGGGCGTGGTATCCAAAGTGAACTCCACCTCACGCGGCCCGCCGCCTTCCGAGGGGACCTCACGCAGCCCGCGGATCGTGACCCCTTCGACTACGAGCCGGTCGTAGCCGACGAAGATCGAGTGGTCCCCTTTCGAGAGCATCGTCCACGGCCCCGCGGCCTGCCGGCGCGTCTCGAAGCGGCCGGCCTTGCGCGCGCGGTCGCGCTGCTCCTCCATCGCCATCTCGTACGCGGGAAGATCCACCTCCAGGCCGCGCTCCCGCGCCAGCTCCGAGGTCATGTCGATCGGAAAGCCGAACGTGTCGTAGAGCGTGAACGCGACGGTGCCCGGGAAGATGCGCACGGCGCTCTTCACGAGCGGCCCGGCCGTCTCCTCGAAGCGGCTCATGCCGGCCTCGAGGGTCTCGGCGAAGCGGGCCTCTTCCTCGTGGATGGCCTCGGCCACCGCCTTCTCCTCGCGCTTCAGATAGGCGTACTCCTCGTAGGCGGTCATCTGCCCCACCACGGCCGGCACCAGCCGCGAGAGGAACGGCCCCTTGATCTCGACGTCGCGTCCGAATCGGGCCGCCCGACGGAGCAGCCGGCGGACGACGTAGCCGCGTCCCTCGTTCGAAGGACGGATCCCTTCCGCGAACGTGAAGACGAGCGCGCGCACGTGGTCGGTGATGACGCGCGAGGCGCGCTTCCCGCGCTCGCTCTGCGCCGCCTTGGGCGTCCCCATCCGCTTCACGGCGTCGCCGATCGGCCGGAGGAGGTCGATGTCGTAGATGGAGGGAGTGCCCTGCAGAATCATCGCGAGCCGCTCCAGCCCCAGGCCGGTGTCGATGCCGCGATTGGGGAGCGGCTTCCGCGTGCCGTCGGGAGCCTGGTCGTACTGGGGAAAGACAAGGTTGTAGAACTCGAGGTAGCGCTCGCACTCGCACCCGGGCGCGCAGTCGGGGCGCCCGCACCCCACACCGGGTCCCTGGTCCCAGTAGATCTCCGAGCACGGACCGCACGGCCCCGAGCCGCCCGCGGGTCCCCAGAAGTTATCCTTCTCCCCCAGGCGCGTCACGCGGTCCGCGCCCAGCCGGATGTGCCGCGCCCAGATGTCGAACGCCTCGTCGTCCTCGCGGAACACGCTGGGATAGAGCCGGTCCGGAGGCATCTTCAGCACGCCGGTCGTCAGCTCCCACGCCCACTCGATCGCCTCCTTCTTGAAGTAATCACCGAAGGAGAAATTCCCGAGCATCTCGAAGAGCGTGGCGTGGCGCACCGTGAGCCCGATGTTCTCGATGTCGGTGAGACGGAGGCAGCGCTGCACCGTGACGGCGCGCCGGACCGGCGGCGTCATCGGCGAGGCGTAGTAGGACTTGAACGGGACCATACCGGCCGAGGTGAAGAGGAGCGTGGGGTCGTCGAGCGGCACGAGCGGGGCCATCGGCAGATGCGGATGGCCACGGTCCTTGTAGAAGCTCAGGAAGGTCTGGCGAAGGTCGTTGGTGGACGGCGCCATCGAGCGGTCAGGATCCCCCGTTTACATCGTCGTCGTTCACGAGATCCCGGATGGTGTCCCAGGAGAAGCCGCGGCGCAAGAGGGCCGATTGGAGCAGGCGGCGGCGCTCCTCCCGGTCGCGGCGCGCGAGGCGCCGGCGGACCTGGTTGGCGGCCGCCTCGGCGCGACCCACTTCCGTCTCCAGCGAGCGCTCCGCCAGGTCCGGATCGGCGCGGATCGCCTCCTCGGCGGACTGAACCAGCGGCCGCGGAACTCCCCGCGTCGCAAGCTTCGTCTGAAGCAGCCGGAGTCCCTGCGGTTTCCGGAGCAGCTCGTTCCGGACGAACCAGCCGAGATAGGCGCGATCGTCCAGAAGCGAGACGCGGCGGAGCCGCTCCACCGCGCGCTCCACCGCGTCCGGGACGTACCCGCGCCCGATCAGCCGGTCCACGATCTCCCGTTCGGTGCGGGGACCGCGGGCCAGAAACCGGAGCGCCGCCTCTTTGGCCGCTTCGTCCGACGCCGCCCTTTCGGGCGGAATCGGCTTTCCCATGGCTTAGATCCGGACTCGCCGCTCGCCGGCCGCGGGCCGCGCTTCCGCCGCGACCGCCTCGGGCTCGGCGACGTCGGCCGCCGCGGAGCGCGTCAGGCCCAGCGCCTCACGCAGCTTCAGCGTCAGCTCGACGAACGCGTCCGGGTGCTCCTTCAGCCAGAGGCGCGCGTTCTCGCGACCCTGCCCGATCCGCTCCTCGCCGTAGCTGAACCAGGTGCCGCTCTTCTGGACCAGGTTCCGCTCGCTCGCCAGGTCGAGCACCTCGCCCTCGCGGGAGATCCCCTCGTTGTAGAGGATGTCGAACTCGGCCTCCTTGAACGGCGCCGCAACCTTGTTCTTCACCACCTTCACCTTCACGTGGTTGCCGATGACGTTGTCGCCGTCCTTGATCGAGCCGATGCGGCGGATGTCCAGCCGGATCGACGCGTAGAACTTGAGCGCGCGTCCGCCGGTCGTGGTCTCCGGATTTCCGAACATCACGCCGATCTGCATGCGGATCTGGTTGATGAAGATGACCGTGGTGCGCGACTTGGAGATGGTGCCGGTCAGCTTCCGGAGCGCCTGCGACATCAGCCGCGCCTGAAGGCCCATGTGCGAATCGCCCATCTCCCCTTCGATCTCGGCCTTGGGAACCAATGCGGCTACCGAGTCGATCACGATCACGTCGACCGCTCCGCTCCGCACCAGGTGCTCGGCGATCTCGAGCGCCTCCTCGCCGGTGTCGGGCTGCGACACGTGCAGGGCGTCGATGTCCACGCCGAGGCGCTTCGCGTACGAGGCGTCCAGGGCGTGCTCGGCGTCGATGAAGACCGCATTCCCGCCCGTCTTCTGGGCCTGCGCGATGATGCTCAGGGCCAGGGTCGTCTTGCCCGAGGACTCGGGGCCGTAGACCTCGATCACCCGTCCGCGCGGGATGCCGCCGATTCCGAGCGCCGCGTCCAGAGCCAGCGATCCCGTCGGGATCGTCTCCACCTGAACCCGGGCCGAATCGGAGCCCAGCTTCATGATTGCGCCCTTCCCGAACTGCCGCTCGATCTGCTGCACGGCCAGGTCCAGCGCCTTCGTCCGCTCCTTGCTCATCTCCCGAATCGACTCCTTGCCACCTTCCCGACCGTTCACGTTGCCTGCCATGTGCACTCTCCCTGGGTCTGGTAACGGCGATCCTTCCGGGACGCCTGGTTCGGGTCGGGGCGAAATTTTGTTTTTGAGTTGGCTTGCGGGACGTCTCCGCGGCCGTTCATGGGGCCGGCTCGGGGAGACGCAGTTCTTCTAAAGCATTATACCTTGCGCCGCTCGGATGAAGCTCGCTTTTCATGACGGCGAGCCGGTCCAGCGGCGACGCGGGCGGCGGCTCCGGAAGCGCGGCACTTTCATCGGGAGCGGACGCGCGGTCGCGAGCGCGCGCCACCGTCAGGTGGGCTCGAAAGGGCTTGTCGATAGGGCCGAACCCGTCCCGCTCGAGCCCGCCGTTGACTCGAGCGGCGATCGCCTCGACCTCCTTCTCCCCCTGGGAAAGCCCCACCCACAAAACCCGCGGGCGGTCCATGCGTGGGAACGCCCCCAGTCGCCCCAGCCGCGCCATGGGCGCGGAGAGCCCCCCGGCGGAGCGGCGCACCGACTCGCGCACACGAGTCACGCCGGCATCGTCCAGGTCTCCCAGGAAGCGCACCGTCAGGTGGATGTTCTCCGGCTTCACCCAGGAGAAGCCCGAGGTCTTCGCCTGGAGCGCCCGCGCGACGTCGCGCAGATACGCGATCCACGCGTCGGGGATCAAGAGCGCGACGAAGGTCCGGGTCACGCCGGCGCATGCGCCACGTGGCGCCGCACCAGGTCGAGCGCCAAGGCCGAGGAGCGGACCACGATCTCCTCGCGGCCGCCGGTGACCTGGTGCCGCACCGCTTGCACTCCTTCCGCCGTGGCGAGTCCCAGGTAGACGAGCCCCACCGGCTTTTCCGCGCTCCCGCCGTCCGGCCCCGCGATCCCGGTGCTCGACACCGCGAGGTCGGCGCCGAAGCGGTCGCGCGCGCCCGCGGCCATCTCGCGCGCCACCTCTTCGCTCACCGCGCCGTGCTTCTCGAGGGTCTTGGCCTTGACGCCCAGGAGCGCCGTCTTCGCACTGTTCGCGTACGCGGTGACGCCGCCCAGGAAGTAGCGCGACGCGCCCGGCGTCGCCGTGATCGTGGCCCCGATGGCGCCCGCGGTGAACGACTCGGCGGCGGCGATGGTGCGCCCCTGCTCGGCGAGCATGCCGCCCAGGACGTCGGCCAGCGTGTCCCGGCCGAAGCCGTAGACCGCATCCCCCGCCGCCTCGATCACGCGCCGCTCGATTCGACGCAGGGCCTCGGCCGCCCACGAGCTGTCCAGCGCCAGCACCGTGAGAGTCACGTCGAGCCCGTAGGAGTGGGGGAGGTAGCCGATCATGACGTCGGGCGCTTCCGATTCGATGCCGGCGAGCCGCTCGGCCAGGACCGATTCGGAAAGGCCGATCGTCCGGATCACGCGGCGCGAGATCCACGGCCCCGCGGCCGCCGTCTTCAAGAACGGCACCACGTACTGCGTGAGCATCGTCTCCGCTTCGGCGGGCACGCCGGGGAGGATGAAGAACTCGGTCCCCTGGTGCTCGAAGTGGAGCCCCGGTGCCGTGCCGCGCGGGTTTTCGATCACCCTGGCGCCGCGCGGCACCAGGGCCTGCGCCTCATTGATGGCGGGCATGTCGATCCCGCGCGACTTGAAGCGTCCGCGGATCTTGGCGAGCACAGTCTCGTCCAGCACCAGGCGCTTCCGGAACACGGTCGCGATCACCTTCCGCGTGAGATCGTCGGGCGTGGGGCCAAGGCCCCCCGTCGTGACCACGAAGCGCGACCGGTGCCCCGCGGCGCGGAACGCCTCCGAGAGGCGCACGGAGTCGTCCCCCACCGTGGTCTGGTAGATGACCTCGACCCCGATCTCGGCCAGCCGCTCGAGGATCCGGTCGGCGTTCGTGTTCCGGACCAGCCCGTGCAGGAGCTCGGTCCCGATCGTGATGATCTCGGCGCTCACGCGATCCACCCTACCGTCACGAGCAGGCGCACGACGAGATTCACCGCGATGCCCGCGAGGAGATCGTCGACCACGATCCCGACGCCGCCGGGAAGCCGCTGGCTCTGGCGGATCGGAAACGGCTTCACGATGTCGAAGAAGCGGAAGAGGACGAACGCGATCGCCAAGAGCAGCGCGGGATTCGGCGCGTTCAGCCGGGCGATCCCCCACACGGAGAGCAGCATCCCCACGACTTCGTCCACGATGATCGGGTGCGCGTCGTGCCCCAGCTCGCGCTCGGCGGCGCCGCTCGACCAGATGGCCACGGGGAGGAGCGCCACGATGGCGATCCCCAGCGGGAGCGGCCCGAGGGCGGCGGGAGCGAGGGCGGAGAGGGCGAGAAGGAGGAGGGCGACGGCCAGGGACGCGGCGGTGGCCGGCGCCAGTGGCGTCCATCCGATGCCGAGCCCGGTCGCCAGGAGGACCGCGGGGCGCCGCATGACGTTACCCCAGCGTCTTCAAGACCAGCTTGCAGGCGACCTTCAGCGTTTCGAACACGCCGGCGCCCCGGAGCGCGACGGACTCGAAGTAGGGCGCCCCGCTCGGATTCAGCTCCTTCTCCAGATCGGTCACCGAGACGACGCGCGGCAGGTCCCGCTTGTTGTACTGCATGACGAGCGGGATCTTCTCGGTGCCCAGCCCGTGCTCGGAGAGGTTGTCGTGCATGTTCATCAGGCTCTCGACGTTCGCGTCGAGGCGGTCGATCTGCGAATCGGCGACAAAGACGATGCCGTCCACGCCCTTCAAGATCAGCTTCCGGCTCGCGTTGTAGTAGACCTGCCCCGGCACCGTGTACAGGTGGAAGCGGGTCCGGAAGCCGCGGATCTGCCCCAGCTCCAGCGGGAGGAAGTCGAAGAAAAGGGTGCGGTCCATCTCGGTGGCGAGGGAAATCATCTTGCCGCGCGTCTCCTGGGGCACGCGCGAATAGATGTGCTGGAGGTTGGTCGTCTTACCGCATAGTCCCGGACCGTAATACACGATCTTGCAGTTGATTTCCCGGGACGAATAGTTGATCAGAGACACGAAGCGTCGGCGCTCCTCAGTCTTTGAACAGGCTGTCGATCTCGCTTTCCGCTTCGGTCTGGAAGTCCGCGCCCAGGTTGACCGTCAGGGCGTCCTCGTTCTTGTAGTTCACCTTCTTGAAGACCTTGCTCAGCACCACGATCAGCTCGTCCGTCGCCCGGCGCGCCTTCAGCCGCACCAGCCCCAGCGAGGTCTTCTTGTCGAAGAGCACGACGAGGATCACGCGGTCCCCGATCAGCGAGAGATAAAGGCTCTCGTTCGCCCCCTGGTGGACCAGCGTCGCGAAATCCTTCTCCCCCACCATCAGGGCAAGCTGCTGGTTCGCGGCGAAATCCGCGGCCGCCAGCGAGCAGAAGGAAGTGACGTCGAATCCGGGGGGCTCGCCGATGGAGCTGATGAGCTGACCGGTCTTGTCGATCAGCATGACGCTCCGCGAGCTGGCGCTGCGCATCAGCGTCTGGAGGATTTGATTGAACGACCAGAAATCTTCCTCGTAAAGCGCCCAATCTCCCTTGACCATCGTCCTGGCTCCTTGGAACACAGGGCCTAAGCGACGTGGTACTAATCGGCTGCCCGCACGCAAAGGAAGGGTGCCCTTCCTTTCCCTCGCGAGCTCTGCGGCGCCGCCGATTCCCCCACACCCATCCATGACGCGACCGAGGTCGCGCTCGCCTTTTTCGAGGTTGGGCGGAAACAAACACGTCCCCCGCGGTGGTCAAGCGGAAAGTG
>JBKJXM010000309.1:0-3690 GCA_046716305.1 Candidatus Eiseniibacteriota bacterium | reverse complement strand
GCCGGGCGGAGGCGTCGCGCGCGGCGAGCGTCCGGGCGGCGGCTTCACGCGCGGCGAGCGTCCGAGTGGCGGCGGTGGCTTCACGCGCGGTGAGCGGCCGGGCGGCACCTCGTTCGTCCGTCCCGAGCGGCGGCCGATGAAGCCGTTTCGGACCGGCGTGCAGAGCGCGGGCGAGGGGCCGCCGCGCCCGTCGCCCGCGCAGCAAGAGCCGCCGCTCCAGCGGCTGCTCACCGTTCTGAACGGCTACCAGGAATCGGCCACGCTCATCGCGGCGCACGAGCTGGGCTTTTTCCCGGAGATATTGAAGATGCCGCAGGTCGCCGCCGACGTGGCGCGGCACTGCGAAACGGATCCTCGCGGCACCGAGCTTCTCCTGGACGCCGTGGTGGCGCTGGGCGTGCTGCACCGGCACGGCTCGACCTACGTGCTCCCGCGCGAATTCGCGCCCTATCTCGTCCCGGGGCACGCGGGCGACGCGACCGGAATGGTCGAGTGGGCGCCCGAGCTGTACGACACGTGGGCCGATCTCGCGCGGTCCGTCCGCGAGGGCTCGCCGCGGATGCGTCTGACTTCGGACGCGCTCCTGACCGGCGATCCGGCGCGCGTTCGCCGCTACATCCGCGCGGTGCACACGGTGAGCCGCGAAGCCGCGCCGCGCGTGGCCGAGCTGGCGCCGCTGTTGCCCGGCTCCACGCTCCTCGACGTGGCGGGGGGCTCCGGGATCTTCGCCGCGGAATTCGCGCGGCGGTCGCCGGGCCTGAAGGCCACGCTCTTCGATCTGCCGCCCACGCTCGAAGTGGCGCGCGAGATTCTGCGCACGGAGCAGTGCGACGACCTGGTGGACTTCCACCCGGGGGATTATCGGAACGATCCGTTTCCGGGACCCGTGGACACCGTGCTTCTCTCGAACGTGCTCCAGACGGAAAGCGAGGAGAACGGGATCACCGTGATCCGGAAGGCGTGGGAGGCGCTCCGCCCCGGCGGAACGCTCCTGGTCCACGGCATCATGCCCGATTCCCAGGGGACTCCTTCGCCGGCGGCGGCGCTCTTCGCACTCCGCATGTTCCTGGTGTTCGATTCGGGCACTTCCTGGAGCACCGAACAGATCGCCGACTGGCTGGCGCGCGAGCGCTTCGCGGTGCGCGCGACCCGCGCGCTCGGGAGTCCCTTCCAGAGCAAGCTCATGATCGCCTCCAGGCTGGAGTAGCCGTGCCGGAGCTGCCTTTTCTCGAGGTGTTGGCCGAGAACCTCGCGGCCGGGATCTCGGGACGGCGCATCGAGTCGTTCCAGGTTCGCCAGCCCGCTCTGCTCCAGAACGCAGCCTCCCCCGACGATTTCGCGGGCGAGTTCCTCAGCTTTCCATCGAGGAAGGGGAAGTACCTCATCCTCGAGTGCGAGTCGCGCCGCGCGGTCGTGATCCACCTGATGCGCCTGGGACGGCTTCACCTCGTGCCCCCGCCCGGCGGGGGAAAGGCGAAGAAGACCACGCCGGGCCCCAAGGCCCATTCCGCGCGGATCACTTTCGACGACGGCTCGTCGCTCCTTCTGGTCGAGCACGGCACCGAGAAGTGCGCGCGCCTCTGGCTGGTCGAGGACGTGGACCAGGTCCCCGAGCTGGCGGCGCTGGGGCCCGACCCGACTCGAGGCGAGCTCTCGGAAGAGCGCTTTCTCACCGCGCTCCGCGCCGAGTCGCGCCAGCTCAAGACGTTCCTCACCGACCAGCGCTCGATCTCGGGGATCGGAAACGGGCTCTCCGACGAGATCCTTTACGAGGCGCGGCTCTCCCCGCTTCGGCTGACGGGGCAGGTGGACGACGAGGGGGCGAGGCGGCTTTACGCCGCGGTGGGATCAGTGCTGCGCCGCCAGACCGAGATCCTCCGAGAGGAGATGGCGGGAGCCTTGCCGCAGAAGGAGCCGCACGAGCACTACGCCGTGCACGACCACGCGGGCGCCGTCTGCCCGCGCTGCCGGAGCGTCATCGCGCGGGTGTCTTACGCCGATCGCGAGACGTTCTACTGCCCCGGGTGCCAGACCGGACGGGTCCCTCTTAAAGACCGTAGGCTCTCGAAGTTGCTGAGGTAGAATGCGTTGCCAGACTTGGGGAATCCCGTTCAGGAACCCAAGGGAGAACCCGATGGTATACTCACGCTATGAGTAGACTTGTGCATCTGTTGCTCGTTTTGCTCCTGCTTGGACATGGGCTAGCCTTGTTGCTGCCCCAGGCCGCCGACGCTTGCACGGACCCCGGCTGCACTCCGGCCCATTGCTCCCAGGCCTGCCCGACCTGTGTCTGCACCGTCGATCGCGATCGCCTCGCGCCTCCACTTGCTTTTTCTTTGCCTCTCCCGGAGCCACTCCGGGATTCACCGCAAGGGGCAACCTTCATCCTTCCTCTGCCCGTTGCGCGAGACATCCTGCACGTCCCGAAGCTCTCCATCGCCTAGCAGTTCCGCACTCCCCAATCGTCCTGGCGCACGCCCGCAGCGTGTGCCCTGGAATTGGTGATCTCGTACCCGCGTGACCGGCACCGGCCGGCCACCGCCGAGGGTACGGTTCAATCTCTGGCGAGGAGCTTCTGAATGGGACGCACTGGGCCCCTTTGTGTGATCGCTCTGATGGCCTGGGCCGCCGCTGCCGATGCGGCAACGGATTCGCTCACAGCCGCCCGAGTCATCGAGGTAGCCCGCAGCCGGGCACCCGAGGTCCTCCTGGCGCGCTCGCGCGTCGAGGAATCACGCGGGCGCGTTTCGGCTGCCGGCGCACTCAACACCGAGAACCCGACCATCGAGGGTGTGGCGAACACGGACGACCGATTCGAGCGGCGGACTCAATGGGAGTTGACGGTGCCATTCGATCCAGGCTGGACCCGGCGGGGGCGCACCCGCATCGCTCGCGCGGAGTTGGCGCGGGAGGAATACCAGCGAACGGATGTGACGCAGCGTGCCGTGGGAGCCGCGCTGGGGGCGTTCTACCGTGTTCTCCATGCCCGCGATCGCTTGGAACTCTCCCGTCGGCGTCTCGAGGTGGCCGAGCGGGTAAGATCCGCGGCCGGCGAACGCCATCGGTCCGGTGACGTCGCCCGGATGGACCTCCTCTTGACCGAGACGGAGCAGGCACGGGCCGCGAGCGAGGTTCGCATGGGAGAGCACGACCTGGCCCGTGCGGCGACGAACCTGGCCCTGGCGCTGGCTCTGCCGTCGGAAGCAGGCTGGACGGCGGCCGGAGATCTGGCCGATCGGTCGTTGCTCGATAGGGAAGCGGGTGAGGGCCCGAGCCGCGCGGATGTTCTCGCCGCCGAGCGCGAGCTGGCTGCCGCGGACGCCCAGCGCGCCCTGGCATGGACCACGGTCATCCCCAAGGTCGCGTTCCGTCTCGATTACGGCCATGAATCCGGGGTAGCCGTGGCGCGCCCGGGATTGGCCCTCACGGTCCCCCTCTTCAATGCCGGGGACGAGGATCGGGTCGCGGCACGTGCACGAACCGAGCGGGCGAGGATCGGGCTCAACACGCGCCGAGCGGCAGCGAAGGCCGAGATCGAGGGCACGGAGGCGGCCTACATGGCCGCTCGTGCCGCGGCGGAAGAGCTCGGACGCGGCGGCATTCCGCAGAGCGAGGAGGTGGCCAGAATGGCCGAGGACGGCTACCGCGCCGGCAAGATCAATCTCACCGCCCTTTTGCAAGTGAGACGGG
>JBKJXM010000308.1:0-5048 GCA_046716305.1 Candidatus Eiseniibacteriota bacterium | reverse complement strand
GGATGTAGTTGCGCACCAGGGCCAGGACCATCATGACGATGTGCTCCGACACGCTGATGCTGTTGCAGTAAGTGACCTCCGCGACCGTCACGCCCCGGTCGATGGCGGCCTGCAGATCCACGTGATCGGATCCGATCCCCGCCGTGATCGCCAGCTTGAGCTTCTTCGCCTTCGCGATGCGCTCCGCGGTCAGATACGCGGGCCAGAACGGCTGCGAGATCACGATCTCGGCGTCGGGCAGCTCCCGCTCGAACTCGGACTTGGGACCGTCCTTGTCGGCGGTGACCACCAGCTTGTGTCCCTGGGACTCGAGAAACTTGCGGAGACCCAGCTCCCCGGAGACGCTTCCCAGAAGAGCCCCCGGCTTGAAATCGATTCCCTTCGGGGTCGGAACCGACTGGCCGCCCGGATAGCGATCGATCGCGGGGATTTCGCTGAGGGGATAGGAAGTCGGATATCCCCCCTTCGGATCGTCGTACAGCACGCAGAGCACCGTGGCCATGGAGGGTTACTCCTCTCTTCGAGGGATGTGCGCGTACGAGAGGGACTGATTGTGAACCCCGGCACCCCTCGGTGCAATACCGGCTTAGATAGCGGCGGAGGCGGCGCTACTCGCCTTCCTCCGAGATCTCGAGGTCGCGGAGCAGCCCGTCGCTCACCGAGTAGATCCACCCGTGCACGGCGAGGGGGCGGCCCTTTCGCCACGCTCCCTGCACGATCGTCGTCCGGCATACGTTCGCGACCTGAGCCGCGACGTTCAGCTCGCAGAGGCGATCGGACCGTTTCTCCTCGTCGGCGATCGCGTCCAGCTCGGCCCGATGCAGGGCGTGAACGTCGCCGATGTGGCGCAGCCAGTTGTCGATCAGCCCGTGCGGCTCGAGCTGCAGCGCCGCGCGGACGCCGCCGCAGCCGTAATGCCCGCAGACGATCACGTGATGCACCCCCAGAGCCTCGATGCCGTACTGCAGCTCGCTGAGACAGTTCATGTCGGTGTGCACGACGACGTTCCCCACGTTGCGGTGCACGAACACTTCCCCGGGCTCCCTGCCGATGATCTGGTCCGGCGGGAGCCGGCTGTCGGAGCAGCCGATCCAGAGCAGCTTCGGTTGCTGCAGGTGGCGGAGGCGCTCGAAGAACTCCGGATCGCTCGCGCGCATCCGCGCCGCCCACTTTCGATTGGCATCGAAACAGTCGCTCAGCGCGTTCTTCGTCAAGCGGTTGCCTCCTCTTCCAGTCCCACGCGCACCAGGAACGCCTTCCACCTGGGGTCCGCGTGCAGTGATCGAAATACCGGTTCCGGTTTCATCTCGGCCAGGCCACCGTCACGTTGCTCGTAGGCGCGCTCCAGCCATTCGAACGCCGCGGCGACTTCGCCCCGCGCGGCGAAGACTTCCGCGATCTGGTACGCCCCGCCGTCCGCATACTTGTCGATCAGCTCTTGAAGCGTCGCGTCCGATTCCGCGCGCCGGCCCTGCGCGTGCAGGATGACAGCCGAAGACCAGAGACGAAAGACCTCCTCGGGCTCCTTGGCGGCCAGCGCGATGGCTTCGTCATGCCTCCCGAGCGCGAGAAGGACGAGGGCGAGGCCATATCGAGTGCCCATCCGATTCGGGGCGAGCTCCAGCGACATCCGGTACGCCTCTTCCGCCTCCCGCTCGAGCCCCGCCAGGTGATACGTGATGGCGAGGCTTTGATACCCGACGGGACTGAGCGGATCCTGCTCGACGGCCCTCCGGTAGAGAGAGATCGCCTCCTCGAGGCGCCCCAGGTTCGACAGGAGATTCCCGGCCAGCCGCAGCACGAACGCATTCCCGGGCGCAACCTCCAGGGCGCGCCGGAACGACTCCTCGGCTGCCTTCCAATTTCGGTCATAGTTCATCTGTATCGCGCCGAGCCTCACGTGCCCCTCGGCCAGGTCCGGCTGCAGCGCCAGCGCGCGCTCGGCCGCCTTTCGGGCTCTCTCGTTCCCGGCATCGACCGGGTACCACCCGTAGCCCGCCTCGATGGCGTACGCCCCGGATAGCTCGGCCCAGGCGAGCGCCAGGCTCGGATCTATCTGCAATGCCTCGATCAGATATCCCACTCCCTTGAGCAGATCCTCCCGCGTGCTGCGGCTCACGAAGTAGCGTCCCTGCAGGAGGAGCCGGTAGGCCTCGCCGCTCTCGCCTCGGCCCCGGACCGCGACGGCCACGTCCGCCTTGGCCGCCGCCCCCGCCTTCGAGTCCGGCGCTTCCCCCATGAGAGTCGTGCGCAGCTCCTTCACGACTGACTGGGCAATGTCGTCCTGGACCGCCAGGATGTCGTCCAAGGTCCGGTCGTAGGACTCGGACCACAGGTGAAACCCGTCCGCAACCTTCACGAGATGCACCGAGATCCGAACGCGGTTTCCCGTCTTCCGGACGCTCCCTTCGAGGAGCGTCGCGACGTTCAGTCTTCGCCCGATGACGCGCAGGTCTTCGTTCCTTCCCTTGAACTGAAACGAGGACGTGCGCCCCACGACCCGGAGGCCCTGGATTTTCGCGAGCACGTTCAGAAGCTCGTCCGCGAGACCGTCCGAGAAGTATTCGTCCTCCTCGTCGCCGGTTCGGTTGGTGCCTGGTCGGAGAGACATGGGACGCACTCTACGGGCTGTAAGCGGTTCCAGACAAACGCTGTTCAGCTACCCGTCGCGATGCCGCGAACGTTCCCCGCGGTTTGAAGAACGTGTCCGATTTTGAATCTCTTTCATTCCCGGTTGGGGGCCCAGCGCAGATACCGGCTAGAACTTGGCCGAGGGGGATGTCGGGTAATTAACGTTGCCACAACGACATATTGAGGTATGCGATCGGGAGGGCCCCGTGGCACCCTTCCTGCGGAACTGCCCTGGACGACCTAGTTGTGCAGGTGATTCAATCGTTGGCGCCGCGACCCGGGGTCTGTCTCGGAGCGGCAAATTAGGAGGGAACCGATGATGCGTAAAGGCAGAGGAAGTCTGATGATCGCGGCAACGGTGATTGCGTTCGCCGTGGCCGGATGCTGTGACAGTGACAAGCCACTCGGAATCCGAGAGAGCGGCGCCGGAGCAGGTCCAGCGATAGTAGCGCTCGGGACGGCGGCGAATTACGGAGTTCTCGCGGGCTCCACGGTGACGAACACCGGTGCGACGGCGGTCACAGGGGATCTGGGAGTGAGCCCAGGCTCCGCCGTGACGGGCTTCCCGCCCGGAACGGTGAGCGGAGCCATTAATGCGGGCAACGCTGCCGCTGCAACGGCCCAGACCGCTTTGGTGGCGGCGTATAACGATGCCGCCGGACGGACACTAAACGCCGTCTCCGTGTCCGGAGATCTCACCGGACTGACACTCACGCCCGGCCTCTACAAGTCGACGTCCTCTCTCGCGGTCACGGGCGACCTCACGCTCAACGCGCTGGGTCACTCGGACGCCAAATTCATCATCCAGGCAGCGTCCACACTCACGACGGGGTCCGGCAGCCGGATCATCCTGACCGGCGGCGCCCTCGCTTCCAACATCATCTGGCAGGTCGGCACTTCGGCCACCCTCGGAACAAACTCCGAGTTCAACGGAACCATCCTCGCTGATCAGTCGATCACGCTGAATACCGGCGCACAGTTGAACGGCAGAGCAATGGCTCGCACAGGGGCGGTGACATTGGATGCCAATGCCATCGTTGCCCAATGAGGTCCCGTAACGGATGGCCGCGCGAGCGCGGTTCGGCGTCAAACAGGAAAGGGCATTCCATGCGAAGCATGATTGTGGCGCTTGTCGCCGTGCTGCTCTTCGGTGCGGCTCCGGCCTTCGCGGCCGGCGGTGACAAGGGCGATTGGGAGCTCGGAGCCTATTACGGCTTCGGGTGGCTGGACGACTACGGCATGTTCCGGCCGGATGACGACAACCTTTATGGCGCGCGGCTCGGGCACTTCATCACGAAGAACTGGGGCCTGGAGCTCTCGGGTCAGCGCATGGCCACCGACACGGAATTCGAGATCCTCGGCGTGCCGGATGAAGACGTAAAGTTCAACTCGGTCCGGCTCAATCTCCTCTATAACTTCGGAGAGCCGGGGAATGGGATCCGGCCGTTCTTGACCGCGGGCCTTGGCAGCGAAAAGGTTCAGGTGGAAGACTTCGGTGAGTCCTGCGACATCAGCTGGAACGCGGGCGCCGGTCTCCGCTGGTTCCTGTCGCCGCACTGGAACGTCCGCCTCGAGGGACGTTACGTGTCGGTCAAGGTCGGCGACGAGATCGACGAGTCGCAGAAAAACACCGAGGCGACGATCGGTCTCGGCTGGATCATCGGCGGCGATGACGAGGAAGTAGCGCCCGCGGCAGTGATCGAGCAGCGCGCCAACCAAGCGCCGTCGGTGAGCTGTTCGGTCGAGCGGTCCGAGGTCCTGCCGGGCGAAAGCGTGGTCGTTCGCGTCACCGCGTCCGATCCCGAGGGCGATCCGTTGGCCCTCGACTGGAGCGCCAACATGGGTCGAGTGTCCGGTTCCAACTCGGGCGCGACCTACGATTTCACCGGCGTCACGGCTCCGGCCACCGCCGTCATCACGGTTCGCGCCTCGGACAACCACGGCAACTCGACGTCGTCCGACTGCTCGGTGCGCCTGCTCGAGCCGGCGCGGCGGGCCGAAGCGGTTTCCTGCGTCGCCGAAGGCTTCCCCCGCAATCTGGCCCGTCTCAGCAACGTCGACAAGGCTTGCCTTGATGACGTGGCGCAGCGGCTGGGTTCCGATCCCCGCGCACGCGTGATCGTCATCGGTCATGCCGACAGCCATGAAAGCTCGATGGCGGTTGCTCAGCGGCGCGCGAATGCGGTGAAGGACTATCTGGTGAAGGAGCGGAGCATCGAGGAATCGCGTATCTCTACTCGTTCGGCCGGCGCTACCAGGCCGTCCGACACGGGAACCGATTCCGCCAATCGCCGCGTCGAGGTGTGGTTCGTGCCCGAGGGCGCGACCGAGCCTTAGGCGGGCTGCTGCACTTTGAATATAGATTCGGGACGGGTCCGACTAGGGCCCGTCCCGACTGCTTTTCTCGGCTCGCGCAA
>JBKJXM010000307.1:0-4621 GCA_046716305.1 Candidatus Eiseniibacteriota bacterium | reverse complement strand
AAACGCCGTCACCGTGCCGACATGCTTCAGGAATTGGGCGGTCCCGCTCAAAGCTCCGCCGTTGTACGAGCTGACCCCGATGATGTCCGAGCCGCGGCGCGGGTCGAACGGGTTGTCGCGCAGATCGCGCTCCAGGCTCCCTACAAGGCGGTTGATCGTGTAGCTCTCGCCGCTCGTCGAGAAGATATTCGTCGTGTCCGAAACGACGTTCCGGTGCTCGTACGAAAGGCGGCTGTGTGTGTACGGCGAGAAATCGTAGGCCAGGGCTCCCGATCCTCCGTAGGCGCGATAGGGAGGGATCACGTCGTCGCCGCTGAACGTCGGAAGGATGTGCTCGGCGTAGGCGCCCGCCGTGGCCGCCACGCGGACACCGAAGTTCCACGGCCGCGTGAGGGCCACGTCGATCCGGCTGTCGCCCAGGTGGATGATCGTCGGATGCCGCCGCACGCGAACGCCGAGGAGACCGGTCGCCACCAGACGCACGCCATCCCGCCAGAGATTCCTCTGTCCCACCTGGCTGGTGAGCCGCAGCTGGTCCACCGTGCCGTAGCCGATGCCCAGGTCGATCCAACCCATCTTCCGCTCGCGGACGTCGATCAGCAGATCGGCCGCGTTCCGGACGCTGTCGATCCCGCTCCGATCGAAGCGCACGTCCGAGTAGAAGCCGGTGTCGAAGATGCGCTGCTGGCTCCGGAGGAGCTTCGAGCGGCGCATCAGCTCGCCGCGCTTGATCGTGGCCTCCCGCGAGACGAACTTGGGCTTGGTCGAAGCCGTGCCCTCCACGCGCACCGTGTCGAGCACCACGGCCGGACCTGGATCAATCCGATAGACGATCCGGACGCGCGTATCCTCCACCTCGAGCGAGTCGCGCACGACGGCAGCCACGTAGCCCTGCTCGGCGTACTCGTTGTGGACGGCTTCGCGGCTCAGGTCCTGCTTCGGGATGTCGAGCGGGTCCCCTTCGCGAAGCTGGAGGCCACGCCGGAGACGGCTCTCGGGAATGGGCCCCGTTCCCTCGAAGCGCACCGCTTCGACGCGGGCGCGCGGCCCCTCGGTCAGGTAGAAATGGACCTCCCCCTCGTCCCCTTTCTCGTTGTAGCGGATCGGCACGCTGTCGACGCGCGCCGAGAGAAACCCGTGGCGCCGGTAATAGTCTTGGAGCGTCAGGCGGTCGAAGCGGATGTAGTCCAGGCGGAGCGGCCGCTTCCGGTAGAACGGGAATCCGCCGCGGGCTTTGGTGCGAAGGAGCTTCTTCAGCGTCCCGCCGCCGAACGCCGTGTTTCCGTGGATCTCGACCTTCCGGACGCTGCGCTCGAGGTCGAGGTCGCCCTGGGCTCGGACGGCGGCGGGAGCGGCCAGCGCGAGAAGTCCCGCGAGAACGGCGATCCGAAGCGCGGATGCCGAACGCACGTCGCGCTTCAACGGACCGGAATCAGGGCGCCGCGGGCCGGCCCGTGCTGTCTTCAGCCGCCGGGGCCTTGAGCCGCTTCGAGATGTCGGACTCCGCTCGCTGGCGCTGGGAGACCCGGCTGATGTCGTTGTAGAAGGAGAAGACCACCAGTCCCACCAGCACGACGAGGCCGATGCGCTGGAAGAAGAGCTGCGTCTTCAACGAGAGAGGTCGCTTGCGAATCCCCTCGATCAGCGCGAAGAAGACGTGCCCGCCGTCGAGGATGGGGATCGGAAGGAGGTTCATCGCCATCAGCGCGAGGCTGATGAAGGCCATGAGGAAGATGAGCTGGTCGATGCCGCCGCTGGCCTGCTGGCTGGCCACCTGGGCGATGGCGATGGGCCCGGCGATGGTGTTGTGAAGCTTGACCGGGTTGGTGATGAAGCTCCAGAGGCCCGCGTAGATGAGGCGGGTCGACTCGAACGTCTGGATCACCGCCAGCTTCGCCGCCGTGAGCGGCGGGAAGGAGCGGCGGAACACGCTCTGCTCGACGGGGGTGATGCCGATCTTCCCCTCCGGCGTCGTGTGGACGGTGACTTTGAAGACCTGCTTCCCGCGCTTCACCGTGAGGGCGACGTCCTGATCCGGCCGGCTCGTGACCTGGGTCTGAAGATCGTTCCAGTTCACCACCAAGATCCCTTCGACCGCGAGGATCCGGTCTCCGTCACGGATCCCGGCCGCATAGGCGGGATTTCCAATCAGCACGCGGCCGACCACGGGGCTCAGATCCCACTGGATCCCCTCGGCGATGGCGGTGGCTTCCTCGCGCGGGACCTGCAGGTTGACGATGCGGCCCCCGCGGATGATTCGGACCGGGATCTTCTCCGCATCCGGCTTCGGAATCGTCGGCGGCTCCATCGCCTCGGCCAGCTGCCCCACCGTGTGGACCGGCACGCCGTTCCACGCGGCGATCGAGTCGCCCGGCGAAAGGCCGATCCGCGCCGCCGCCGATTGCGGCTTCACGCCGGCGATCCGCGCGGGGTAATCGGGCACCGTGAATCCGATGGTGTAGAGCAGGAAAAAAAGGATCACCGCGAAGATCAGATTGGCCACCGGCCCCGCCACCGTGATCAGCGCGCGCACCCACCACGGCTTTTCGAGGAACTCCCCGGGATCCCCCTCGCGCTCCTCCTCGGGATTGTCGCCCGCCATCCGGACGAACCCGCCGAGCGGGAGGAGGGAGATGCGGTAGTCGGTGCCGCCCTTGCGGAAGCCGATCACGCGCGGCCCCATCCCGATCGAGAACGAGATCACGCGGACGCCCAGCCATTTGGCGACCAGGAAGTGCCCCAGCTCGTGGACGAAGACCAGAACGCCCAGAACCAGGGCACCATAGAGAACGATCGCTACGAATGAAGGCATTGGGAGCTTCCCTCGGGTCCGGTGGCGGCTTTGGGGTGCGCTTGGCCCGTGACTGTAACAGCATGATAATTCAGCGTCAATGCGACCCGGGCACGCGCCGGGCAGACCGTCAGCCGGCCGCGATCAGACGCTGGTAGAGAGAGCGGGTCAGGGTGGCCGTGCGGTCGGCGCCGAATTCGCGGACCGCCTCGCGGCCGCGGGCGCCCATGGCGCCGCGGAGCGGAGCGTCGCCGGCCAGCCGCGCCATGGCCTCGGCCAGCGCCGCCGGACTCCGGGGAGGGACGAGGAGGCCGGTCTCGCCGTCGCGCACGACCTCCGGGATGCCGCCGACCAGGGTCGCGACCACCGGCAGTCCGGCGGCCATCGCGTCGAGGATCGACGTGCCCAGCCCCTCGAGATACGAGGAGAGAACGAAGAGGTCCGCGGCGCGGAGCAGGGCCGTCACGTCGTCCCGAAAGCCGAGAAAGCGGACGCGGTCGTCCAGGTGGAGTGCCCGGTGCTCGGAGAGAAGCGCGTCCCGGAGCGCCCCTTCTCCGGCGATCCAGACGTGGAGCCGCGGCGATCGGTCGCGAAGGAGCGCCGCGGCGCGGAGGAGCGTGGTCTGCGACTTGTGCGGGGCGAGCGCCGCGGCCTGGATCGCGAGCACGTCGTCCGGAGCGAGCCCCAGCGCTCGCCGCGCCGCGGCGCGGTCGAATGGCGCCTCGAAAGGCGCGAGATCGATGCCGCTCGGAATCACCTCGATGCGCCCGGCCGGCACGCCGCTCGCGAGAAGCGCGTCCTTCACGCCGCCCGAGATGGCGGCGATCGCGTCGATCGGAAGCGCGTAGAGAAGGCGGCTGCCCACCGAGCCTCGCACGCGGAAGTCGACACGACGGGAGAGGACCCGCCGCGGACCGGGCGCGACCAGCGCGGCCATCGCGCCCAGCGCGTGCGCCCGGGCCGCGTGCCAGTGGACTACTTGCGGGCGCGTGGCCCGGACGATCGACGCGATCCGAAGCACCGACGCCACATCCCACGTGCCCCGCATTGAGACCGCGTGAACCACGAAGCCCTCCGCGGCAGCGCGCTGGAAGAGCGCCCCCTGGACAGGCGCGACGAGATGCGGTTCGTCCCCCGCCCCTCTCTGGCGGCGCATCAGCTCGAGCACCTGACGCTCCCCGCCCCGCCAGCTTCGCTCCGAGTCCAGGTGCAACACCCGGATCGAATTCATCGCCGGCCGCTCCGCGCGCGCTCGATCGCCTCGAGCAGGGCCGCGCCCACTTTCTCGGGCGTGGCGAACGAGGCGACGGCCTCACGGCCCCACGCTCCCAGACGATTCCGCCGCTCCGGGTCGCGCGCCAGCTCTTCGATCGCGGCCGCTATCGCCTCCGCGCTTCCGGCGGGGACGAGGAAGAGCGGTTCTCCGGACGGGGCTGTCCGGCCCCGCTCGAAGAATTCCGAGACGGCGGGCGAGCGCCGGGTCACGGTGGGCACGCCCAGCGCGAGCGCCTGGTAGACCTTGTGCGGCACGACGCGCGCCGCCTTCTCCGTGGTGCCGAAGATGCCGAGCGCCACGTCGGCCTGGGCGAGCATCTCGAGGGCGCGCGGGTAAGGAATGCGCGGCTCGCGGCGCACGCTCGCGAGGCCGCCGGAGGCGATGTCGCGGTCCGCCTGGTGCGCCGTCATCCCGTCGCCGATCAGCGTGAACCGCGCAAAGCCGGGGCCGTGCCGCCGCTCGAGGATCGCCGCCGCGCCCACGATAGCGGGCACGCCGTGGAGCGGCAGGAACCCGCCGACGTAGACGACTGAGAGCGGCCCGGTCCCGGAGCC
>JBKJXM010000306.1:0-5996 GCA_046716305.1 Candidatus Eiseniibacteriota bacterium | reverse complement strand
CTGGATCTCTCCCCGGCGCGTCGCGGCGAAGGCGAGGAGGACTTCGTCGTGCCAGGGCACGCGTCCCGTTCCCACGCATCCGGTGACAAGGAATACCGTCGCGGGGATGCCATGGCGCTTCAAGATTGGGAACGCGTGCTCGAAATTGTCCGCGTACCCGTCGTCGAACGTGACCGCGACCGCTCCCTTCGGAACCGTGCCGTTTCGGCTCCGCTCGATCAGCTCCTCGAGCGGCAGCGGGCGGTACGCCGCGGCCAGGTGCTCCATCTGGCGGTCGAACCGCTCCGGCGGGATCGCGTCGATCATGAACGGACCCGGCTCCGGGTGCACGCGGTGGTAGATGAGGACCAGAAACGGGGGCGCACTCCGGCGCTTCAGGCGCAGTCCCCCGCGGCCGCGCTCGAGCGCCCAGCGATTCGACGCGGCGCGGAAGAGGCGCGCTCCTCCGGCCGCCTGGAACGCGGCCGCGGCCGCGGAGCGGGCGGCGCTCACGCCGAGCCCCGGCGAAGCGCCGCGCGGAGCGGCGCCGTCGCAGCGGCCACGCGGTTGATGCCGGAGATGAGCGCTGCCCGCGGGCCGCTCCCCCTCAGCGTGAGCCGCGCGCTCTCCTTCACCGTTCCGCCCCAGGAAAGCTTGTGCTCCGTCACCCCGGCCAGGAAATCGTACGCGCCCACTTCCTCTTCGATGAGCCTCTGCACGATCATCGAGCGGAGCACGTTGCCGACGCCCAGGGCTTCCCAAGCGGGATCGTAGCCCTCCTGCAGCAGGAAGGACGTGCCCTGGTACCGCGCGCAGAACTGGTGAGCGACCGGGACTCCGTCCACTTCCAGCGTATGGAAGTCGAGCCAGCCCCGGCGGAGGAGCGAGCGCCCCAGCTCCCGGTAGAAAGCGCGCTTCTCCGGTCCGCGGAACACGCCGGACTCGCCGCGCGCCTCCCACCGGCGCTCGTGCAGCGTGAACAGGGACTCGAGGGTCGCGTCCAACGTCTTCTCCGAGCCGCAGGGGACGAGCGTGACCGCGCGCCCTGTCTCCAGCTCGCGCCGGAGCGATCGCACCTTCGTGCGCATCCGGGGCTTCAGCCCCGCGACGTAGATGTCCCACGACGTGGGGAGCGCCGTGACGACGCATCCCACCCGCTCCTCCTCGATGAGGACGCCTGCTTCGACGGCGAGCCCGCGGACCATCGCGCAGTGCGGCGAGGCGACCGGGATCTCGTTCCAGCGCGCCACGTCGTACCGGAGCGGACCCGCCCCGCCACGAAGCCAGGACCAGAACGCGGGCACGACCGACTCCTCCTCGCCGCGCGGCACGATGAAGTCGAGGTAATCGGAATCGTGCGTGCCGTCGCCCAGGAAGCGAAGAACGCGGATCGGAATGGCGCCGCGGTAGCGCTCTTCGGCGATCTGGAGCGGCAGAATGCCCGCGATCTCGCCGCCGCGGCGGGCCAGCACGATCGCGGATGTCCGGCCGCGGCCATAGGCGGCCCACCAGGCGGCCATCCATTCGGGTGTGAGAAAGACCGTGTCGGCCGCGCTCGCCGCAAGCAGCTCGCTCCATGTCTTCGCGAGGGCGCCGAGCGCGCGCTCCGGCTCGACCACCTCGAAGCGGTCGGGGGCGTTCATGATCGGGGGCGGTCCAGGACGCGGCGGTGCCACTGCTCGAGCACCATCAGGTTCCAGAGGACGGTCCCGTAGTACGGGGTGGGATCCTCGGCGTGGCGCCGGACCAGATCCTCGAGCGCCGGACGCTGGAAGTACCCGCGCGCCGCGGCCGTAGGCCCCAGGACCAGATCGCGCATCATCCCGTGCAGCTCGGGGTCGGTGCGGAGCCACAGCGAGATGGGAAGCCCGAAGCCGTGCTTTTGCTTGGCGCGGATCTCAGGTGGCAGAAGATCCCGGTAAGCCTCCTTGAAGAACGTCCGCAGCTCCCCGCCACGCATCTTCAAGGACGCCGGCACTCGCTGTGCGGCGTCGACCACACGCTCGTCGAGAAACGGAAATCGGACGGCCACTCCCCCGCGCTCGCACGCGCGCGTGACCTTGAAGACGTCGTTGTCGCTGATCGTGATCTTGAGATCCAGGTAGAGCTGCCGGTCGAGCGCGGTGACGGCCCGCGCTTCGTCGTAGTGGCGGAGAAGCATCTCGTAAGGACGGTACAAGTCCGCGGCCGCGCGCAGGTCCCCGTCCACGAATCGGCGCGGCGAGACCACATTCCAGAAGCCGTAGGATACGATGCGCTCCGCCGGGGAGAGGCTCGCGCGCTGGACGTACTTCTTCGCCTTGACCAGGAGCGGAACCGGGAAGAGCGTCCCGGCCGCGCGGATCGCGGGCGTGAGGAACGACTTCCGGAGGAACGCGGGCACGCGGTCGTAGCGGTCGAAGACGCGGCCCGAGGCGTAGCGCTCGTTCCCCGCGAAGAGCTCGTCGCCGCCGTCCCCCGCGTAGAGCGCGTCCACGCCGTGCTCCCGAGCGAGCCGGGCGCAGTGATAGGTTGGGATCGCGGAGGCGTTGGCGAAGGGCTCGTCGAAGGCCTCCGCCACCACGTCCATTGCCGCGGCGGTGTCGCGCGGCGTGACGAGGTATTCCGTGTGGCGCGTGCCGAATGATTTGGCCGCGACTCGCGCGTAGGAGAGCTCGTCGAAACCCTGCTCGCCAAAGCCGATCGAGAACGTGGCCACCGGGCCGCCGCGGCGCTGGGTCAAGAGTCCCGTGACCGTGGTGCTGTCGATCCCTCCGCTCAGGAAGGCGCCGAAACGGTCGCCGGCCAGGTCTCCGCGCAGACGGTCGGCCACCGCCGCGTCCAGCGCGTCCCGGGTGTCGGCCGCGAGCCGCTCGGGCGAGGCGCCGTCCGCGTGCGTGAAGTCGAGGTCCCAGTAGGGGCGCGTGACGGCGCGGCCGTTCCGGACGGCGACGTGGTGCCCCGGTGGAACCTTCTCCACTTCGCGGAAGATCGTGCGCGGCGTGGCGATGATCGAGGAGCCCACCACGTCCAGGATGGCGGCCGGGTCGATGGTGGGAGCGAGCGGAACGGGTGAGGCGAGCAGCGAGGCCATCCGCGAGGCGAAGAGAAACCGGGACGGCCGGTCCGACATCAGCAACGATTGGATGCGGAAGCGATCGGTCGCCAGGTGGAGGGTTCCGTCGCGTCCGTCCCAGAAGGCCAGGGCGAATTCTCCGCGCATCTCCGCGAAGGCGTCGGCCCCCCGGGCCGCCAGCCTCGTGAGGAGCGCCTCGAGCTGAAGCTGGCCCGCCGGCCCCTCCGCCTCGCCTGCGGCGGGGGCGGCACCCCCCACGAGCAGCCCGTGAAAGGCGAGCGCGAGCGTCGCGTTTCCATGTCGGCGCGTCAGGAGGCCCGTCCGGTAGCCTGGCGCGCCGCGCGCCATGAGGGCCAGCCGGTCCCCCTCGAGGAGAAGCGGGGGGCCGACGTCCGTCCCTTCGAGCGCGCGAGCCATGCTCTCCAGGGCACGCGCATCCAGCGGACGCACGTCCAGCGGCAGGAGAATCCCCGCGATTCCGCTCATGTGGCTTTCGTCGGAGCTAAGGACATCCGACAACCTTCCGATAGATTCCCATCTGCTCCTCGGCGACCAATCCCCAGCTTCGCCGCGCGGCGCCTGCGATGGCCGCTGTGTCCCAGCGCTTCGTGAGCGCGGCCGCCAGCCGATCCGCGACCTCTTCGGGATTGCGGCTCCGCACGAGGAACCCGTTCTCGCCGTCCCGGACGAGGTCGGGGATTCCCCCGACGTCGGTGGCGACCACGGGGCGGCCGCACGCGAGCGCTTCCAAGACCACGTTCGGGCATCCCTCGCTGTGGCTCAACAGGCAGACGACGTCGGAGGCTGCGTACCAGAGCGGCAGCGTGTCCGCGGAGCGGGAGCCGTGGAGCCGCATCGCGTCCCCAGCTCCGGACGCTCGGATCGCCTCCTCGACGGCGCGGCGGCCGGGTCCTTCCCCTACGACATGCGCCCGCGCTTCGCCGTTTCCCGAGCGGGCGCGGAGCGCGGCCATGCCGGCCGCGAGGAGGTCCAGCCCCTTCACCGGCTCGAGCCGAGCCACCGCAAGCACCATTCGCTCCTCCTGGGGAATGCCGAGCGCGTCCCGCGCCGCGGCCCGATCGAGCGGCAGGAACTGCGCGACGTCCACTCCGTTCGGAACGACATGGGTCCGCTCCGCCGTTGCGCCCAGCTCCAGCGCGCGCCGCTCCAGGGAGCGAGACACCGCGATCACGGCCCCCGCGTCCTTCAACGCGCGCCGGATCGGTTCGCGCCGCGCGCCGTCCCGCGCGATCACCTCGAGGTCTGAGCCCCGCACCGAGAGCACGAACGGAACGCCCAGCTCTCGCGCGAGGCGGGCTCCCGCGGCCCCGTCGGGGAAGGCGTAGTGGGCGTCGACCAGATCGGGGGCCGCCGCCCCGCTCGGGATGGCAGCGCGCACCTGGGGCCACGCCTCGCCGAATAGGAACGCGGCGTCCCAGTGCTTGAGAATCCCCGGCAGCACCGCGAAGCGGGGGTGCAGCACGTCGAAGCCCGCGGGATCGCGGCGGCGGAACGGCACACTCAGTACGCGCGGATTCCGCCCGGCGTTCACCGGGGCGATCACGAGGAGATCGGCCCGGGACGCGATCTCCGCGAGGCGGTTCCGGACGAAGATCCCCCGCCCCGGCTCTACGGGGTTCGGGAAGAGCGTGGTGAAGGAAAGCACCCGGAGACGCGCTTCGCCCCCCGCACCGCCGCCGCTCATGGCGTGCCCCCGCCGAAGCGCCGTCCCCAGTGCTCCAGCGTCAGGAGGGCCCACAACCCGTAGCTGTGGTCGCGCGCGCCGCTCTGGTGCTCGTCCCAAAGGCTGCGGATGGCGGCGGGCTCGAAGTGCGACTCGAGGTACGAGCCGGGCGCGAGCACCCGCTCCTCGAACGGGCGCTTCAGATCCCCGCGGAACCAGTGGTCCAGCGGGACCGAGAAACCCATCTTCGGCCGCGTCAAGACCTCCTCGGGCAAGAGGCCCCGGAGCGCACGCTTGAAAATGTACTTCCCCTCTCCGTGCTTGAGCTTCATCTCCGCGGGAATGGTCGCCGCGTGCTCGACGAAGAGATGGTCCAGGAGCGGCACGCGAACCTCGAGAGAGTGCGCCATGCTCGCGCGGTCCACCTTGGCGAGGATGTCGTCCGGGAGGTAGGTCTTGAAATCCACGTACTGGATGCGCGAGAGCGGATGCCACCCCTCCGAGCGCTGGAAGAACTCCTCCTGCACGGCGAACGCGTCGTGCTCCCCCACCGACGTCCGGAGAGCGGGACGGTAGAGGTGCGCCTTCATCGCGGGGGTGAACCAGCGCATCGTGTTGTGGTAGGCGCGCTCGGGCGAGAGGGTCAGATTGGTGAGGAGCGTCTTCCCGCGGAAGATCCGCGGCAGGCGATCCGCCTTGGGGTAGGCGGCGGCCACCGGCGCGAGCACCCGGCGGCGCGCCCACCGGGGAATGCGAGCCCGGATCCGGTTCTCGAGGAAGTCGTACCGCATGCGGCGATAGCCCGCGAAGTTCTCGTCCCCGCCGTCCCCCGACAGGCACACCGTCACCCGCTCGCGCGCCACCTGCGACACGTACCAGGTCGGCACCATGGAGGAGTCCGCGAACGGCTCGTCATAGTGCCACGTGAGCTGATCGAGGATGTCCGCCGCGCGCGCCTCCACGGTCCGCTCGTGCGCGTCGGCGCCGAAGGCGGCCGCGACGCGGCGCGCGAAGGGAAGCTCGTCGTAGGCGTCCTCGCGGAAACCGATCGAAGCCGTCTGGACGGGCTTGTCCATGAGCCCGGCCATGGTGCCGACCACGGCGCTCGAATCGATCCCGCCGGAAAGGAACGCGCCCAGCGGCACCTCGCTCATGAGATGCGCGGCGACCGTTTCGCGGAGCGCTTCGCGCAGCCCCTCGGCTGTCTCCTCCTCGCTCCGGGCTGGGCCGGGGCGAATGGCCAGGTCCCAGTACTCGCGGTCCTCGATCCCCTTCTCG
>JBKJXM010000305.1:0-5549 GCA_046716305.1 Candidatus Eiseniibacteriota bacterium | reverse complement strand
GGGATCACCTTCCCGAAATACTCCCCGCGCGTCGAGCAGCAGCGTTCGACGCCCAATCACCGGAAGGTCATGCTCCAGCTCGAGCGGCGTGAACGCCTTCTTGTCGGAGAGGACCTCTTTGACCAATACCCACAACCTGGGGTTGCTCCAGGCGTGGTTCCGCAGCTTGTCGAGCGGAACGCCTTGCGTTTCCTCACGAGACACCTCGAACATCTGGTAGAAGGCGCGGTTAGCGGTCTGCACTCGCAACTCAGCATCCAGAACCACCAAAGGCTCGCTCACCGTGTTGAGGATTGTCTTCGTGTACTCCCGTTCGTAGATCGCTTGGTCAATGCTGGCACGGAAGGCGGTGATGTTCGTCAATGTGAGCACGGCGCCCCTGGTGTTCTCACCGCTTCGGGCGTACGGGGCGATGCGCAGGAGGAACGATCCGTCTCGGAGCCGGACATCGTGCCGGCACGGTGCCCCGTCTGCGATTACCCGCGCGCACAGCTTCTCGAGATCCGTAACGTCCGTGAGTGCGATAATGGCGCCGGGGGGCTGACCCATGTGAGCCGGCCCGATGCCAAGAGCTGTCGATGCGGCTGGATTGAAGTAGGCGACCTTCAGGTTGGAATCGAGCACGAGGATAGGAAGCTCGACGGTCTCGAGGATACCGATGAGATCGTCGCGAACCGCGTTTGAGGAGATGCCCTTGGACCAGCGACCGGCCGCCGGCCCGACCGTTGTCATCCCGCTACTTCCTCTCTGGCGGCATACAACTTACCAGTCCGTTGCAGCACGGCATCCGCGACCACCGGAAGAACCTGGCGCAGTGCCAACAGCAGCGCCTGAGGCCGCGGCATGTTGAATTTCGTAGGATAGTCTGCCAGGAGCCGCCCCTCGAGGACCTGCGCCTCGTCCGGACCGACAATCTCCCGCAGCGCGTCGGCAACGGCTTTCTCCAGGCGAGCATAATCTTCCACGGGGATCAGGTGCGAGTGGTTGTGTCCAAGCCTGGGCAGCATTCGCGCATGGACCTCGCCCTTGAAATTGTCCATCAAGAATGAGCAGAAGATTGCAATGCCCTGCTCGTGCGCGAGCTGGTCGAACAGGTCCTCGAGGTTCATGCTGGCGGCCACATCCCCGCGCTCCCAGAGGATATTGACCATCTCGCCCCACCAGCGCACCGTCGGATAACGATCCTTGGCGCGGCTCTTTGCGATCACGTCCGAGGCCAGGCCCAGGAACACGGGCGCGTCAGGCATGCCGTCACGCATGAGCTTCGGGAGAAGCTCATCGGAGTCAACGACCGTGAGCTGTCCACGGTGCTGTACCGCCTCCAAATCGACGCCTTCGGCTTCCAAGCGTGGGCGAAAGGCGTTCCAGTGTTTTTGCGTCGGCACCAGAATGACTCCCTCGCCGTTGGCGAGCGCGGCAGCAGCGAATCGACAGACGGCACGGTTGAGAAAGCCCTGATCCTGATAGAGCTGCACGATGTGATCGCGCGGTCCCGCATGGGTCAGTAGGCGATCCCAATCCTCGTGCTCGCCTCCCTTCGCTTGTTTGGCGTCTCCTCGCATGTCCGTTTCCTCCGACCTGCCTCTGGCGCGGGGTCCAATTGGGCCAAATGATCCCCGTCAATTGAAAACCCGAGCGGGGCACGCGTCCAGTCATTTCGGCGCGGCAGAGCAGGGCGGGATCCCTTAGGACTTCGCTTTCTTCGGAGGCTTCGACTTGCCGGAACTGTTGAGGGCGACCGCTTGGCGAACGAGCGCCTTGAAGGCAGACCCGTCAACATCTTCTCCTTCATGGATGTCGATCGCGCGGCGTGCGTTTCCGCCGAGACTCGAGTTGAAGAGACGGGCCGAATCTTTAAGAGACGCACCCGTGGCGAACGTAAGCTTCACGACACTCTTGTAGGATTCGCCAGTGCAGATGATGCCGTCGTGCGACCAAGTCGGAGTGCCCATCCACTTCCACTCCTCGACGACGTCCGGGTCTGCTTCTTTGATGAGCTTGCGCATTCTGCTGAGGGTTTCCCCGCGCCAGTCCCCGAGCTCGGCGATTCTTTTCGAGATGAGCTCCGATGCCGACTGGCCTTGGCTCGCGCCCGACTCTTTCATGTTCTCCTCCTAGATGTTCCGGATGCCGGGGGCCTATATCTCATCCCTCGGCTCCCGCTCCCGATGGGCCATGCGGTACAGCGCGGGAAGCACGAACATCGTCAGCAGTGTGGACGAGAGGATGCCCCCGATGACCACCGTGGCGAGGGGCCGTTGCACTTCGGCCCCAGTCCCGGTGGCGATAGCCATCGGAACAAACCCAAGAGAGGCCACGAGAGCGGTCATCAGAACTGGTCGGAGCCGCGTGACGCATCCCTGCATCAAGGACGGCTCGAGCCGGACTCCGTCCTCGCGCAGCTTTCGGACGAATGAGAGCATCATGACCCCGTTCAGCACGGCCACGCCCGAGAGCGCGATGAAGCCAACGCCGGCCGTGATCGAAAGCGGCATGCCGCGTACGGCCAGCGCCAGAACGCCGCCGGTAAGGGCCAAAGGCACGCCACTGAACACCAGGAAGGCGTCCTTCACGGAGCCGAAGGCGCCGAAGAGAAGAAGCAGGATCAGCAGGAGCGCCAGGGGGACGACCACCGCCAGACGGGCGCGCGCCGCGATCATGTTCTCAAACTGCCCGCCCCAGGTGATCCAGTACCCGCTCGGGACCTCGACGCTTTGGGACACTCGCCGCTGGGCTTCCGCGACAAAACTGCCGATGTCCCGACCCCGGACATTCGTTTGCGCCACCACGCGCCGCTTGCCGTTCTCGCGGCTGACCTGATTCGGTCCTTCCTCGAGGGAGATTCGGGCGACGGCACCCAGGGGAACGAACTCCGTCCTCGCACCGGCGTGGGCCGCCGGGAGCGAGCCCGGCACCATGGACCGTGGCGCGGCCTGCACGGGAATGGGCAGAAACTCGAGCGCCTTGATGTCGTTTCGCACCGCCTCCCGGAACCGGATCACGATCTCGAAGCGGCGGTCTCCCTCGAACACTTCCCCGGCTTCCGAGCCGGCGAGGGCCGTGCGGACGACGTCCTGGACGTCCGCGACATGCAATCCATACCGCGCCACGGCCGACCGATCGATGTCGATCGTCAAGATCGGAAGCCCCGTCACCTGCTCGACCTTGACATCTGCGGCGCCGGGAGTCTTCCGCATCTCGTCCGCCGCGGCGTCGGCAGTCTTCAGCAGGACGTCCAGGTCGTCGCCAAAGACTTTCACGGCGACGTCGGCGCGGATCCCGGCGATCAGCTCGTTGAATCTCATCTGGATCGGCTGGGTGTATTCGTAAACGTTTCCCGGAAGGAGATTGAGGCGTTCCTCCATCGCGTGGATGAGATCGGCCTTGGGACGGTTGGGCTTTGGCCACTCATGTCTGGGCTTCAGGATAACGAACACGTCCGAGACGCTCGGAGGCATGGGATCCGTGGCGATCTCGGCGGTGCCGATTTTCGAGAAGACCCGCTCCACCTCGGGAAAACTCCGTATGGTCCCTTCGACTCCGTTTTGCATCGCGATCGCCTGCTCGAGGCTGGTGCCGGGGATTCGAAGCGCGTGGATGGCGATGTCCCTCTCGTCGAGAGTCGGGACGAACTCGCTGCCGAGGCGCGTCGCGATCCATCCGCAGAGCGCGACCAAGGCGATGGCGCCACCCACGACCAGCCTCCTTCGACGGAGCGCCCATTGCAGGCCGGGGACGTACAGCCGGCGCACACCTCGAATCGCCGGACTCTCCACCTCGGACACGCGGCCCCGAAGGAGCAGGGCCACCAAGGCGGGAACGAACGTGAAGGCGAGCACGAGAGCCCCGGCCAGGGCCAGGAGCACGACCTGCGCCATGGGCCGAAACATCTTCCCCTCGATACCCGTCAGCGTCAGGATCGGAAGATAGACGATCATGATGATTCCGACCCCGAACAGGGTGGGCCGTGCCACCTCGGTGCCGCCCTGAAGCGTCTCGTGAAGCCGCTCCCGGGCGGTGAGCGTCCGGCCCAATTCACGCTGCTTCTCCGCGAATCGGCGAAGCATGTTCTCCACCATGACCACGGCCCCATCCACGACGATCCCAAAGTCGATCGCGCCGAGGCTCAGCAGATTCGCGCTGATCTTGCCCTGCACCATGCCCGTTACGGCGAAAAGCATGGAGAGCGGAATCACCAGGGCCACGATGATCGCTCCGGTGATGTTGCCCAGAAGAAGGAAGAGAACGGCCACCACGAGAACCGCCCCCTCGAAGAGGTTCGTCCGCACCGTCTCCAAGGTGGCGTCGACCAGCTTCGTTCGGTCGTAGACGGGCTGGGCGACGATGCCCGCCGGTAGGCTCTGGTTCACCTCCTCGAGACGCTTGGCGACCCGGCGCGAGACCGTGCGGCTGTTCTCGCCTACGAGCATGAACGCCGTGCCAAGCACGACCTCCTCTCCGTTCTCCGTGGCGGCCCCCGTGCGCAGCTCGCGCCCCCGGCCCACCAGCGCCACGTCGCGCACGTGGAGCGGAATGCCGTTCCGAGTGGCGACCACGATCTGCCCGATCTCCTCCACCGTGCGGACACGCCCGGTCGTGCTCACGAGATACTGCTCGCCCTTGTACCCGATGTACCCGCCGCCGGCGCTGGAATTGTTTCGCTCCAGCGCGATCTGGAGGTCGTGGAGCGTCAGGCCGTAGCCGGTCAACCGTGAGGGATCGGGCGCGACGTGGTACTGCTTCCGGTACCCTCCGATCGTATTGATCTCCGTGACACCCTCCACGGTTCGAAGCTGGGGTTTGATGACCCAGTCCTGAATCTCGCGAAGATCCGTCGGGGTGTACGGCTCTCCGTTCTCCTTGGCGGCCCCGGGACTGCTCTTGACCGTCCACATGAAAATCTCGCCGAGTCCCGTCGCGATCGGCCCCATCTGCGGATCGGCGACTCCTTCGAGGGCGGCTCGCGCCTCTTGGAGGCGCTCGTTCACCAATTGACGGGCGAAGTAGATGTTGGTCCCGTCGCGAAACGTGACCGTCACCTGGGAGAGGCCGTACCGGGAAAGAGACCGCGTCTCGACCAGGTCAGGGATGCCCGCCATGGCCGTCTCGATCGGGAAGCTGATCCGCTGCTCGACCTCGACCGGGGAGAGGCCCTCCACGATGGTATTGATTTGCACCTGGACGGTCGTGATGTCGGGTACGGCGTCGATGGGAAGCCGCGTGAAATTGAAGGCCCCAAGCACTGCCATGGCGACGGTCGTGAGCACGACGAGCCATCGATGCCGGATCGAGAAATAGAGGACGCGCTCAAGCATGAGACCAGGTCCTCCGCCGCCCCGTTCTCCGTGACTCAGTGGTCATGGGTGGCCTCCGACTTCCCGAGCTCCGCTTTCAAGAGGTAGGCGTTCCTGGTGACAACGGTCGCGCCCGGCTCCAATCCGGTCCGGACCTCGGTCCATTCGCCGTCGCTCCGCCCCGGCACGATGGGCTGGAACTCGAACACCGTGCCTTGCACTCGGAACACTCCGGGGCCGAGTGCGGTGCGCAGG
>JBKJXM010000304.1:0-15127 GCA_046716305.1 Candidatus Eiseniibacteriota bacterium | reverse complement strand
GGATTGGATCGACCGGAACGCGGCGGCCCTGCGCGAGGCGGAGGACCGGCAGAACGGCGGACTTCAGGGGAAGCCGAAGATTCCTCAGTTCGAAGCGGTGCGCTTTCTACTGGCCGCGTCCGGCCCCCGCAAGGATCCCGTGCTCCGCGCGCTCGGCCTTCGCCTCCTCGACGCGGCGCTCGCGCTGGAGGATTCGGTCTGGGGCGGCTTCTACCGCGTCGCGGCCGAGGAGAACTGGAAGCGTCCCCGCACCGAGAAGCTCCTGGACGTGAACGCGCGCGCTCTGGCGGCGCTGGTGAGCGCCGTCGACGCGGGGGGCGGCACGCGCTACCGCGTGGGGGGGCGGCGGACCGAAGCGTACGCGGCCTCGTGGCTCTGGAGAGCGCGGCCCGGCGGATGGCTCGGGAGCCAGGACGCCGATGTAGCGGTTCGCGACGGAAGCGGGCAGCTCCTCGCGGGCGAGGTGTACTACGGCCTCTCCGACAAGCTCCGGCGCGGCCAGGGAAGCCCGGCGGTCGACTCCTCGCTGTATGCCGAGGAGAACGCGCGCATGGCCGAGGCCGTGCTGCGGGGCGCGGCCATCGGAATCTGGGAGGGCGCTCCCGTGTCGCGCGCTGTTCGCGCGCTCGACCGCCTGTGGAGCGAGCAGCGAGCGCCGGACGGCTCTCTCTACCACGAGTGGAGGAATGGCCGCACCGCGGTTCCGGGGCGGCTCGTCGATCAGGCCGCCGCGGGCAACGCCTACCTCGCCGCCTACGCGGCCACAAAGGAGCCGCGTCATCTGGAGAGGGCCGAGGCGCTCGCGGTCTGGATCCGGACGAAGCTGGAGGATCGCGCGGGCGGCGGGTTCCGCTACGCGCCGCGCGATCCGGCCGCGATCGGACGGCTGGCCGCGGGGGAAAAGCCGGAGGAAGGGAATCTCGAGGCGGCCTGGCTCTTCCAGCGCCTCTGGGAGCTCCGAAATGGCGCGGAGGATCGCCGCTCGGCGCGGCGCGCGCTCGACTACTTGCGCTCGGGCGACGTGGTGGCGCTGCATCCCGCCATGGCCGAGCTGGGGCTCCGCATCGAGGGCGCGGGGAAGACGGCGCCGTAGGCTAGGGGCGCGTCTCGATCTCGCGCACCAGCTCCAGCGGGTCCGTGATTTTGAGCGGCGAGTCGGAGTAGAAGGCCTGCGCGTATTTCCCGCCGATCAGCCATGCGTTGCTCCGCGCGGTCGTGTCCACGCGCTCCACCACGCCCATCATGTCGCGCTTCGACTTGGGCCGCCCGGGATTGTCGAACTGCGTGCGATGGCAGGTCAGCGCCTTCATCCAATCCTCGAAGTACGGCGACACGTCGACGAGAAACGTGGGGCGAATGCCCGGCGGAAGGAAGTAGTAGTAGAGCGCCTTCGCCTGGTGCGGCTCGCCGGGAAGCGGTGCCTTCCGCAGATGGGCCAGGTTGAAGGCCTGCGCCACGAGAATCCCCGTCTTCCAGTGGTCGTTGTGCCCCAGGCCGCGCCCCGGCGGAATCGCATAGTAGGGCGCGAGCACGATGTCGGGGCGATGCTTCCGGATCGTCGCGGCGACCGTGCAGCGGTTCTCGAAGTTGTCCTCGATCCGCTGATCGCCCAAGTCCAGGTTCTCGCGCACGTCCAGTTTCAAGATGGCGCACGCCTCGTCGCACTCTTGGCCGCGCTCCTCCACCGTGCCCCAGCCCATCTCTCCGCGGGTCATATCGATGATTCCCGTGGTGTGGCCCAGGGCCTTCATCTTGAGGAGGAGGCCGCCCGCGCCGATCTCCGCGTCGTCGGGGTGCGGCCCGAACACCAGGATGTCGATCTTCATTCGTCCTCGGTCTCGGGGTCTTTGGGGGACTTCGGTGACTCGGGGGTCGCCGGAGGCGCCGGCTTGAAGAGGCTATCCAGCTTCGACCGGGTCTCGGCGGGGCTCGGCTTCGGTGCGCCCGGCTTGAAGAAGGAATCCAGCTTGGAGCGGGCCTCCTTCTCGCGGTCCGGAACGCCCGCGCCGCGGCCACCCGCGGGATTCAGGGAGTAGTAGTCGCAGAAATTCCGGCGCTCGCGGTCGGTGACCCACTCGGCGTTGGGCTCGCGGCACTGGTTGTGCGCATGACGGTCGTAGTGGCGGCACTGCACGCAGGCGTGCAGGTCCCGCCCGCACTTGGGGCATGCGGCGTCGCGCACAACGCGCATCTTGGGATCGAGCGACGCTCCGCAGAAGTAGCAGGCGCTCATCGGGTCGCATCCATGAGTGTGAGCCGATGATACCTTGACAAGCCACGGGGCGGAACCGATGATCGGGACTCGATTTCGGGGCCCAAGCGGGTGCCCAGAGGGAGGCAGATGCAAGTCAGCGGCTGGAAGGGATTGGGAGTTGCCGGAGCGTTTGCGATGGCCCTCGCCGTCGGCTGCGCGAAGCAGGAGTCCCGATCGATCGCATGGAACACTTCCTACGACGCGGCGCTGGCCGACGCGGGGAAGAGCGGCCGGCCGATCCTGCTCGACTTCTACACCGACTGGTGACAATGGTGTAAGGCTCTGGAAGAGTCTACCTACACCGATCCCAAATTCATCGACTACTCGAAGCGCTTCACGATGGTGAAGCTGAACGCCGAGAAGGACACGGTCACGGCGGCGCGCTACCACGTGAAGAGCTATCCCACGGTCTTGGTCCTCCAAAAGGACGGGACCGAGATCGACCGCGTGATCGGCTATTACCCCGCCCCCGAGTTCATCCAGGAGGTGAAGGACCGCATGGACGGACGGAACACGCTCGCCGCTCTCGCGGCGGCGGAGCCGGACAGCGGGAAATTCCCCGAGTATCGGTCGCGGCTCGCAGAGCGCTACTTCCTTCATGGCCTCTACGACGACGCGCGAAAGAACTACCTGGCGTTCGTCACCCTCGATCCCAAGAACGCGTCCGGGCTCAGCGACGACGCGCTGCTCCGGCTCGCCATCATGAGCCGGAAGGACAAGGACTACGCCGCGGCCCGCCGCTACGCCCAGCAGGTCATCGACCGCTATCCCGGCTCCGACAATCACAAGTCGGCGGTCCTCGAGCTGGCCGGGAACTGGAGGCGCGAGGGGCAGCTCACCATGGCGCGGACCATCTACCTGGATTACGCGAAGCGGTTCCCCGAGGACGAAGACGCGAAATGGGCGAAGGACATGGCCGACTCGATGACCGTCCGGCTCCGTCGCGGCGAAGGCGTCTGATCCCACCCGCCGTCTGACCTGACCGAATGAAGCTCGGAATCCTGGGGCCGCCCCAGAGCGGGAAAACCACGCTGTTCGCTGCCTTGACGCGCGGCCTCGCCCAGTCGGGCTCGTCCCGCGGCGAGGCCGTGCACCTGGGCTCGGTCAAAGTGCCCGACGCCCGCCTGGATCACCTCCGCGACCTCTATCAGCCGAAGAAGTTCACGCCCGCCAAGGTGGATTACGTGGACGCGCCGCCGCTCGAGGCGGGGCGCGCCGAGCGCGGGTCGCTCGCGGCGCTCACCGCGCTCCGCGACGTGGACGCCTTCGTCCTTGTCATCCGCGCCTTCGACGATCCCGCCGTGCCGCACTTCCAGGACGGCGTGGATCCCGCGCGCGACGCGGGGTGGCTCCTGAGCGAGATCATCCTCGAGGACCTGGCGGTGGTGGAGCGCCGGCTGGACAAGATCGAGAAGGCGGTCAAGGTGGGGAAGAAGCCCGAGGACCCGCACGAGCACGAAGCTCTGAAGCGTGTGGTGGCTGCGCTCGAAAGCGAGCGCCCCGCCCGCGCGGCGGGGCTGAGCCCGGTGGGGGAGCGCGCGCTGCGCGGGTTTCAGCTCCTGAGCATGCGTCCGTGGATCGTCGTGGTGAACGCGGACGACGCGCGGCTAAAGGGGGGAGAAGCGTCGCTGACAGGTCCGGTGGCCGCGCGCTTCGGGGCCGAGCCGCCCCCCGTCCTCGCGCTCTCCGCCAAGACCGAGGCCGAGCTGGTCCAGCTCGCGGACGAAGACGCGCGGGAGTTCATGTCGGTGCTGGGCATCGCCGAGCCGGGGCTCACCCGGATGATCCGCGTCTCCTACGCGACCCTGGGTCTCGTCTCGTTTTTCACGGTGGGGCCCGACGAGGTCCGGGCGTGGACGGTTCGGGACGGGGCGCTGGCGCCCGAGGCCGCGGGGGCCATCCACAGCGACTTGGAGCGGGGATTTATCCGCGCCGAGGTGATCGGATACGACGACCTCGCGAAGACGGGCGGAATGCCTAAAGCACGTGAGATGGGCCTCTTGCGGACCGAGGGGCGAGACTATAGAGTCCGGGACGGCGACGTCGTGAACATCCGCTTCAGCGTCTGACGCGGAACCTTCCCGGGACCCGATCCGTAGAGAAACCATGGGCTTCCAGCACTCGGATCGTTCCCGGAGGATGATCATGACCCACCATGCGCCCCACGCCATCCGTCTACCCCATCTCCGGAGTGCGGCCGCGGCGGCCCTCGTTGTTCTGGCCGCGGCCGTCGCTGCCCCCGCCGGCGCCGCTCACCTCCGCTCGGTCACGGACCGGACCTTTCCCTTCCAGCCGGGCGGCACCGTCGAGATCGAAAGCCAGAACGGCCGGATCGTCGTCGAGACGTGGGAGCGGCCGGAAGTGCGGGTGCAGATCACGCGCGAGGTGCGGACGAACGGCGACGAGCAGGCGCGCGCGCTGATGCGTCAGCTCACGGCCGACGTGGAAGCGGGGCCGAGCCACATTCGGATCCAGAGCGTCTACCCGAAGCGCGAGAAGGTGGTCGGCATCTGGGACCTGATCGGGCGCGGCGTGCGCGCGATCAACATCCACTATTACTTGCAAGTTCCCAAGCAGACGTCGCTGGATCTCACGACCGCGAACGGCGAGATCCGCATCCGCGGCATCCAGGGCACGCTCGTCGCGAGCACGACCAACGGAGACATCGACGTGAGCGCCGTCCGGGGGGCGGTCGAGGTGCACACGACGAACGGGCAGATCCGGATCGCCAAGGTGGAGGGGCCAGCAGTCGCCGGGACCACCAACGGGAGCGTCGCGGCCGAGCTGACCGCGCTTCCCGCCCGCGGGGTGCTCGAGTTTCAGACCACGAACGGGAATATCGAGCTGACCCTTCCGCGCGATCTTCACGCGACGCTGGAGGCCGGTACCACAAACGGCCGTGTTAATATCAACTACAAGGTGACGACGCGGGGCACGTTATCGTCGAAGAGCGTGCAGGGGACGATCGGCGGCGGCGGGCCACGCATCAAGCTGCAGACGACGAACGGCACGATCAACGTCGGGCCGCCCCGCGCCCGCGTTCGCCAATGACCTCCGAGGAGAGCTCGTGAGCACCGGAATCCCGCAGGCCGACATCTCGCAGCGAGGCCCTTTCAGCCGGGCCGATTTTCTGGAGCTCCTCTACTGGTTCGCCGACACCCGCGCCGTTCCCGACGTGATCGGAATCCGCGGGCTGTCGCGCGTGACGCGCATGGCCCTGATTCTGGGCGAGGAGACTGGGATGGCGCGCGAGATCGACCCGTTCTTCACGTTCCACGCGACGCCGGACGGCGGCATCGCGAGCGTGGACGTCTGGACCGAGCTTCTGGCGCTCCGGGCCTACCAGGTCCTCGAGCCGCTCCCGGCCGACGAGCAGATGCCGCCCGAGGAAATCGCCGAGCGCCGCTATCTCCTCGAGCACCACATTCCGCGTCAGGAGCACGTCGACTATCCGCTTCCGACGTTCTTCGAGCGTGACGTGATCACCAACAAGGGAACCTTCTTCGCCGCGAAACGCGAGGATCAGCTGATCGAGCGCCGCATCCAAATACTGAAGCGAGTGCCCGAGCTGGAGCGGCTCCCGCTCGACGAGCTTGGCGCGCGCGCACTCCGCCTCGTACGCGTCCCGGCCGCGGCCCGCTAGGGTCGAGCCGGGGGAAACCGGACCCCGTATGCTCCTGCGACTGCTTCTCCGAATCTTCTTCTCGATGCTGATGATCGCCATCGGAAACCGCGTGAGCGGTGGCCAGCGCCGCGTCTTCCGTGGCGCCGCCGACGGGCGCATCGGAGGTCGCTCGCGCGGACCGAAGCAGGGGTCCGGCGCGGAGCCGCTCGATCGGAGCGACGTCGTCGACGTCCCCTTCACCGAGATCCCGCCTCCGGCGGAGCAGCCACGCCCGGGCGGCGCTCCAGGCGTCTGACCCATGCCCCCGAGTCATCGGCTCCGCGTCGAGACCCGGGACCGCACGCTGTTCGTCCCGCTGGCCGACCGGATCCGCGATGAAGCCGGTCCGCTCCTCTCCAAGGGCGGCGTATTGATCGTCGCCGTGCCGCACACGACCGCGGGCGTCTGCATCAACGAGGGCCATGACCCCGACGTCGTGGCCGACGTGGGACGCGTCCTCGACCGCCTGGTGCCGGTCAAGGACGGAGCCCTCGAGCTGGGCCGCTGGCAGGAAGTCTTCCTCTGCGAGTTCGACGGCCCGCGCGTCCGCACCGTGACCCTCACGCTTCTAAAGTCCTGACGCCGGGCGGGAGCCGGAACCCCCATGAGCGAAACCCTCGGTCTCTTCCCGGAGCCGGAGGGGCGCCGCACCGTGCGCGCGCCGCTCGCCGACCGAATGCGGCCGCGCACGTTCGAGGAGTTCGAGGGGGGCGTGTCCCTGGTCGGGCCGGGAACCCTGCTCGGGACCGCCATCCAGACCGGCGACGTGCCGTCGATCATCCTCTGGGGTCCACCGGGTAGCGGCAAGACCACACTCGCCCGGCTGCTCGCCGAATCGAGCCGCGCGCGATTCGAGCAGTTCAGCGCGGTCACCTCGGGCGTGAAGGAAGTCCGCGAGGTGATCGAGCGCGCCCGCACCGCCCGCCGCGCCTCCGGCGCCCCGACCATTCTCTTCGTCGACGAGATCCACCGTTTCAACAAGGCGCAGCAGGACGCGTTTCTGCCTCACGTGGAGGACGGGACGATCGTCCTGATCGGCGCGACCACCGAGAACCCGTCGTTCGAGGTGAACAACGCGCTCCTCTCCCGGATGAAGGTGGTCGTCCTGGGGATGCTTCCTCCCGACGCGATCGAGCGAATATTGAGTAGAGCGCTGGGCGACGCCGAGCGGGGGCTGGGCGCGACCGAGGTCGTCGCCGACGACGCGGCCGTCCGTCTCATCGCCGGCATCTCAGGGGGAGACGCGCGCGTCGCGCTCCAAACTCTAGAGAACGCCGCGGCGCTCGCGTCTCGGCGGAAGCCGCCCGCGGTGACGCCGGAGGACGTGCGCGAGGCGGCGCAGCGACGCGCCCTCCCGTACGACCGCGCGGGGGAGGAGCACTACAACATCGTTTCGGCGCTCCACAAGGCGCTGCGCGGGTGCGATCCCGACGCGGGGCTTTACTGGCTGGCCCGGATGCTGGAGGCGGGTGAGGACCCGCTGTACGTCGCGCGGCGTCTGGTCCGCTTCGCATCCGAAGACGTGGGGCTGGCGGATCCCGAAGCGCTTCGGCTCGCGGTGGCCGTGAAGGACGCGGTGCACTTCCTGGGGATGCCGGAGGGGAACACCGCGCTCGCGCAGCTCGTCGTGGCCCTGGCGCTGGCTCCCAAGAGCAACTCGCTCTACGTGGCCTACGAGGCGGCCGCCAAGGACGCCAAGGAGAAGCCCCCCTATCCCGTGCCGCTCCACATCCGGAACGCGCCGACCGGGCTGATGAAGCAGCTTGGCTACGGCAAGGGATACCAGTACGCGCACGAGCACGAGGACGCGATCGACACGCAGAAGTACTTCCCGGACGAGATGGGGGAGCCGCGCTACTGGAGCGGCGTGTCCCGGGGCGCGGAGAAGGAGCTGGCCGAGCGGCTCGAGCGACTGCGACAGGAGAAGGAGCGCCGCCGGGGGAAGTAGTGGAGGCGGGCGGTGCGGCTCCGATTGCCGCGGCGGCTCCTAGCTGGTAGCTTCCGCCGCGTGCCCCTACCGCTCCCGGTTCACTGGCGCAATGTCTCCCTCCTCCTTACGGTAGAGGCGTTCTGGGGCGTCTCCCTCGCCCTCATCTCGATGGTCGCCATCCTGCCCGTGTTCCTCGGGCGCCTGGGCGCGACCAACGCGACCCTCGCGTGGCTTCCGGTGATCTGGATCCTCACCACCACGTTTCCCGGCGTCTTCGCCGCGCACTTCACGGCCAATCTGGCCCATCGGAAGCGCATGGTGCTCCTCCTGCACGTGGGCGCCGCGATTCCCTGGCTCCTGCTCGCCGCCTGGTTCGGACTCGCGCCGCGGCCGGCGCCGCACATCGACATCATCGTGTTCCTCGTCGTGTGGGGAGCGTCCTGGGTCTGGATGGGATTCACGGTTCCGGTCTGGATCAACTTCATCGGGAGAGTCACGCGCCCGGAGCTGCGCGCCCGCTCGTTCGGGACCATCTTCTTCTTCCAGACGTTGATGGGCGCGATCGGCGGGTGGGTCGGGAGCCGGATCCTGGGCTCGGGCCTCCCGTTTCCCGCGGACTACGCGTTCGGATTTCTGATCGCCGCCATTTTCATGGCTCTGGGGAGTTTCTTCTTCCTGCCGGTGCGCGAAGAGGCGGGAGCGGTCGAAGAGCCGGGGCAGCCGCTTCAGGCCGTACTGCGGCACGCGCGGGAGATCTGGGCCGATCGCGGCGGCATTCGCATCTATCTCTGGATTCTCTTCCTCACGACGGGCTGCTTTCTTCTGATCACGTTCTACCCGGTGTTCGCGGAGAAGCGGTTCCACCTGACGCCGCGCGACTCCGCCATCTACACGGCGATCTGCATGGCGGGGCAGATGCTGGGGAGCGTCCTGTCGGGAGTGATCGGAGACCGTTTTGGCTATCGGCGGGTCTCCGTCATCGCGACGGCCGCTTTGACGGTGGGCCTCGCCCTCTCGATCTGGGGACCTGGTCCGGCCGCCTACTACGCGACCGCGTTCGCCCTGGGAATTTTCCTCGTCGCCGACCGGCTCGCGCTCTACAACCTCGCGATGGCGTTCAGCCCCCACGAGGACAACACGGCCTACCTCGGCATCGTGCCGGCGCTGGTCGCGCCGATCACGGTTCTGATCGCGGGATCCTCGGGTGCGCTCATCGACCGGTTCGGGTTTGTGGCGGTTGCGGTCGTCGGTCTGATCGGCGCCGCCGCTGCGCTCTTTCTGGCGGTGTTCCGTCTCCCCGAGCCGCGCTATTCGTTCCACGCCGTCGGAAGGAGGACCCCATCGTGACGCGACGCCCAAGACTGCTCCGCCGCTTCACGCTCGCTCTCGCGGCGTGCGCCGCGGCGCCGTTCTGTGCAGCCCGCGGCGGCGCTTCCGCTCTACGCCTCGCGCCAGGGGGCGACGTGCGTTACATGCCACGATCAACGGGGGCCGCACGCTCGGCACATCGACGTTCTTCCCCATGCAGGGGCAGGTGAACGTCGCCGTGATGCCGCACGAGCACCTGACGCTGGTGGCGAGCCATGGGCTCGTCGTGGACCAGCCCGTGATCCGCTTTTCGCGTAGCGCTCGGCCGCTATGCACTCTCCACGTCGCCCGCAACTACTTATAAGCCGCAATCCCCGTCACCGCCTCGCCCAGCACCAGCGTATGGATATCGTGCGTCCCTTCGTAGGTGTAGACCGACTCGAGGTTGCACATGTGACGGCCGCACTGGTACTCGTCGGTGATGCCGCTGGCTCCCAGGATCTCCCGCGCGAGCCGCGCGCCCTTCAGCGCGATGTCCACGTTGTTCATTTTGCCGAGGGAGATCTGGTGGGGCAGGAGCTTGCCCGCGTCTTTCAGCCGGCCGAGCTGCAGCGCGAGTAGCTGCCCCTTGGTGATCTCGCGGATCATCCAGGCCAGCTTTTCCTGCACCATCTGAAAGCCCGCAATCGGCCGGTCGAACTGGATCCGGGCCTTCGAGTACTCCACCGCCTCGTGGAAGCACGCCATGGCCGAGCCCAGACCGCCCCAGGCGATCCCGTAGCGGGCCTGATTCAGACATCCGAGCGGCCCCTTCAGCCCGTCAACGTTGGGCAGGAGATTCGCGGCCGGAATGCGGCAGTCCTGGAACGACAGCTCGGAGGTGACCGAGGCGCGGAGCGACCACTTGCCGTGGATGTCGCGCGTCGAGTAGCCGGGGGTCCCCTTCTCCACGAAGAATCCGCGGATCCTTCCGTCGAGCTTCGCCCAGACGATCGCGATGTGGGCGATGCCGCCGTTCGTGATCCACATCTTGCTGCCGTTCAGGACGTAGTGCTGGCCGTCCTTCTTCGCGGTCGTGATCATCCCGCTCGGGTTCGAGCCGTAGTCAGCCTCGGTAAGCCCGAAGCAGCCGATCACCTTCCCCTTCCCCATGTCGGGCAGGTACTTGTTCTTCTGCTCGTCCGATCCGTAGGCCAGGATCGGATACATGCAGAGTCCCCCCTGCACCGAGACGAACGACCGGACGCCGCTGTCGCCGCGCTCCAGCTCCTGCATGATCAGCCCGTAGGCGACATTGTTGAGACCGGCGCAGCCATAGCCCTGGATGTTCGCCCCGAAAACTCCCAGCTCGGCCATCTCGGGGATCAGGTAGTCGGGGAAGGTGCCCTCGCGGTAGTGCTTCTCGATGACCGGCATGATGCGGTCCGAGACGAATGCGCGGATCGTTTCCCTCACCGCGATCTCTTCCTCGCTGAACAGGCCGTCGATCTCCACGAAATCGACGCCTTCGAACTTTTTCATCGATGTCCTCCAGGAGCCGGGCGCAATGCGCGCCGTTGGGCAAGACCAAGGAGGATAGCGGGGTCGAGGGCGGAAAACAAGGCGGGCCGCCACTGTTCGCGGCGGCCCTGGCCGGGCGTCACCTGTCCTCCGGAAGGGGGTACGAAGGGAAGCGAGCGCTACCAGCCTGCCTTTCCAGCCGAGTACTTGGAGAAGTGCGTGAGCGAAGCCGAGACGCCGGAGTCGTTCGCCGAGAGAGGCCCGCTGCCGGTCCCGCCGTTGAGCGAGGTCAGGCAGTCGGTCGCGGACGTGAGGCTCTTCTCGGTCGGCATGTCGACCCACTTGCTCACGCCAGGGTCGTACCAGTAGATCGCAAGCGAGTCCGGAAGCACCTGCGCGTCGGTGGTCTTCAAGGAGAGGACGACCGGCACGGCGAAGCGGTTCAGCGAATCCGGCGCGATCGCGAGGTCCACGACCATGGAGGTGGAGTCCGGCATCGTCATCGTGATCGTGCCCGTTCCGTCGAACGCCCCGGCCGGGATCGCGAGGAGGAATCGGCCGCACTGAAGCCATCCGCCGGCCCGTCCCTCCACCGTCCCACTGGCCGTGAGCGCCCGGGGGTGGTCGCCCGTATCGAGGACGTCGGCCTGGCGGTAGGTGACCGCTCCGTTGCCGTCCACCACGAGGACCGGCGGGCCCGCATCAACGAGGGGCGCCGTAGGCGCCGCGCCGCAACCCAGGATCAGGGCGGTGGCAGCGGCCGCGAAGAAGCGGGGCACGACGCCCCATCCGCATCGGGAATGGCTCACAGTGCGCTCCTCTCGTCCGCGTGGCGAGCCACGGGCGAATGCGGCGTCGCATGCGCCGTCGCGAGGCCGGCCGCGCGCACCGCCTCGGCCGCCGTATGCGCGGCCTCCATGTCCGAGACGTAGCGGAAGTACGCGTCCCGGATGAAGTAGGTGGCGATCACGGCCAGGAACGCGCTCATGTAGCCCCACGTCAGGAACAGGATGGCGAAGAGGTAACCCAGGAGCTGGAGCACCACCGCGCCCACCAGCTCATAGGAGAAGGCGAAGCTCTCGCGCCAGACCTGCACGACTGGCAGGCGACGGTAGAGGGCGATGACGCCCGCGACCAGGAGCGTGTTCGTGAGGAAGTATGTCGTTCCCGCCGCGAGCAGCGGCAGCGCGTTCAAAGGCGAAAGGAGGTCGTCGATCGTCCCGCTGTGCCCGCCCATCTTGTGAAACACCGTCGACGCCGCGAAGACCGTGACGGCGCACATGCCGCAATTGAAGAGCGCGCGATACCATTCCCGGCGGCGGAACAGGAGGTCCGCCAGGAGGCCCGCCATCGCGGTCACCATCACCGCGTTCCACGGCGCGAGTAGAAGCAGCGTCGCGAAATTGGCGGCGTTGGCCATGCTGAGGTAGCCGCGGCCGCGGGGGGCCGGAAGCCAGAGAACCTCCCCCAGCAGATTCGCGAGCAACCAGAAGAGGAGGGGGAGCACGCCCAGTGTCGGGTCCGGAGCGCCCGCCGCCCAGAGGGCGACGCCGCCACCAGCCACCACCAGCGTGATGTAGACCGTGAGCAGCATGGTCGTTCGTTCCCCTTACCAGCCGGCCTTGCCGGCGCCGTAATTCGAGAAGTGAGTCAGGTAGACGGTCGGCAGACTCGTGGCGACGTCGACATTCGTGGCCAGGCTCACCCACGTTTTCCGCGTCGAGTCATACCAATAGATCACGACCGGATCCGTGAGGCCCAGACCGGTCGGGTTGTAGCTCAACGCCGCCGGAACTTTGAAGTTGTTGAGGTTGCTTGGGCTGATGGTCAGGGCCACGACGGCGACGCTCGTATCCGCGACCGTCATCGTGACGGTTCCGGTGCCGCTGAACGCGCCCGCGGGGATATTCACCCGGAATCGGCCGCAGGAGAGGCTGCCGCCGAGCAATCCGTTGATTCCTCTCGAAGAGCTGAGTCCCGTGGTCGGGAGCTTGGGCCCCGACGCCGGAACGGTCGTGATGAAGTCGGGCGTGCCGCTCCATCCGGACGTCGGCGCCGGAGGGCCGAGCGCGTCCAGACTGGGCGCATTCAGGGGAAGACCGCCGCAACCCGACAGCACGACCGCCATGAAGCCGGCGGCTGCCAGGGTTCGAATCCAGCCCGTCGCGAAACGTCTCATAAGACCACCGTCCGCCTTTCAGGGATCGGACCCGAGAGTCCGCCCAGCCACACCTCACCGCGTACCCTTCCAGCCGCATGCTACGTAGGGCATGGGTCGTGCCGCCGGGGCGGTTGGGGTCAAGGCGTTGAGAACGCACGGGGTGCGCCCGTGGTCGGATCGGACCAGCGACCCTGAAGAGGGGGAAATTCAGCGGGAATGGCTCGGGCGGGCCAGCTAGGAGAACGCGTCGGAGGCGGCTGGCAGCAAACGGCGGCGGCGCTTTGCGCCGGGTGTCTCCTGCGTTATAGTCGCCGCTCTCGATCGGGTGCGCTCGATTGCGGCGCAGCTATTTCGGAGTCCCCATCGTCTAGCCTGGCCCAGGACACCGCCCTTTCACGGCGGCGACAGGGGTTCGAATCCCCTTGGGGACACTATTTTCGCCACGGAACGGAGAGACGATGCTCATCAGCGAAAAAACGGTAGCGGCGCTGAACACGCAGATCGGAAACGAGTTCGGGGCGTTCATCCAGTACGTGCAGATCGCGTCGCACTTCGGGAACGAGAACCTGCCGGAGCTGTCGAAGCACTTCTACCGCCAGGCGGACGAAGAGAGAACCCACGCGCTCAAGTTCGTGAACTACCTCGTGGACGCGGGCGGGCGGGTCGCGATTCCCGCGATCCCGGCGCCCAAGCACAAGTTCGCGAACGCCGAGGAGGCGGTGAAGCTCTCGTTGGATTGGGAGATCACCGTCACCAAGCAGATCAACGGGCTCATGGATCTCGCCATCGCCGAAAATGACCACACCTCGCGGAACTTCCTCCAGTGGTTCGTCGCCGAGCAGCTCGAGGAGGTTTCGAGCATGGACATGCTCTTGAGCATGGTCCGGCGGGCGGGGGAGCAGGGGCTGCTCGTCATCGAGGAGTTCCTGGCCCGCCACAAGGGGATGCCCGTGGCGACGCCCGGCCCCGAAGGGGCGTAGCGCTCCAGGACGCACATCGCCGCCGCGGGCCCGACCCGCCGCGGCCGGAAACGAAACGGGGCTGCCGCGAAGGCAGCCCCGCTCGTTTGCCGCTTCCACCGGCTCGGCGCCGGTGTGTCGCTCAGTTGCTGGAGGCGACTTCCTTCCCGTCGGCGTCGCGGTACGCGATCGTGCCGAGCGAGAGCTTGGAGATCTGAGGCTCGATCACTTTCTTGTCGCCCACCGCCACGATCAGCATGCGATCGGGGGTCAGGTACTTCTTCGACACCATGCCCACGTCGTCCCGCGTGATGGCTTCCAGGCGCGACGGTAGGGTCTGGTAGTAGTCCAGCGGCAGGTCAAACAGGTAGATCTGGGCCATGGTGCCCGCCGTGCTGAACGTCGTCTCGAAGTTCGCGGGGAGCGAGCGGATCATGGAGTCCTTCGCCATCTTGAGTTCGTCGCCGGTGACGCCCGCGTCGCGCATTTTGGTCACTTCCTTGAGGACCTCGTCCACCGAAGGGCCCGTGACGTCCGCGCGAACGGCCGCGCCCGCCATGACCGGTCCCACGCCGCGATTCTGGCCGACGAACGAGAAGGCCCCGTAGGAGTATCCCTTGTCCTCGCGCAGGTTCAGGTTGATGCGGCTCGAGAAGAGCCCGCCCAGAACCGTGTTCATGACGTCGAGCTTCTCGTAGTCCGGGTTCGACCGGGCCACACCCATCTGTCCGGCCAGCACCGCCGTCTGCGGCGAGCCCGGCTTGTCCACGATGATGACGCGCGACTGCGCGGTCACTCCCTCCGGCGGCATGGTGGACGCCGTCTCGACGCCCTTCCAGTCACCGAACGCTTCCATGGCCATCTTTCGAGCCTCGGCCTCGGTCAGGTCGCCCACCATGACGAGCGCGGCGTTCTTCGGCGAGTAGGAAGCCTTGTAGAAGGCCATGAGGTCATCGCGCGACACCTTCTTGATCGCGTCCTCGGTGCCGAGCGCCGTGTGGCCGTACGGATGGGTCGGTCCGAATAGAGACGCATTCATGACGCGGACCGCCGTCTGGAACGGCTGATCGCGCTGCTGGAGCAACGACGTCAGGCGGTCGTTCCGGATGCGGTCGATCTCCTTCGCCGGGAAGGCCGGGGCGAGGACCACGTCGCCGAGCACTTCCAGCGCCTCGCGGGCGTTCTGCTTCAGCGACCGCACGTTCGCGTTCGAGCCGTCGGTCGTGGTGCCCGTGCTGATCGAGGCGCCGAGCGAGTTGATCTTGTTCGCGATCGCGAGGGCGTCCATCTTGGCCGTGCCCTCGTCGAGCATGGCCGCCGTGAAGCCGGCCAGCCCGGGCGCGTCCTTGGG
>JBKJXM010000303.1:0-5068 GCA_046716305.1 Candidatus Eiseniibacteriota bacterium | reverse complement strand
GGCGCCCATTCCGGGCGTCACGTCGGAGACCCTGGCCGAGCGGATCCGGTCCGCTTGCGTCGGTCTCACCGTGAGGCTGTCCTCAGACTACGACGAGGCGGCCCGCGTGTCTCGCGGCCTCGTGCGCGAAGGGGACCTCTTCCTCACGATCGGGGCCGGGGACGTCTACAAGGTGGGCGAGATCCTCCTCGGGGAGTCCGAGGGCGCTCCCGCCGGACCGAGGCACCGATGAGAGCGGGCTACCGGAGCCTCCCGTCGTGGAAGAAGCCGGCCGTGAAACGGCGCCGGCGCCGCATTCTCCTCGCGGCGCTGCTCGCCGCGGTCGCCTTCCTGGTGGGGCCGTTCCTGGCCCGCCCGGCGGCGCGCTCGCTGGGGACCCTCCCGCCGTTTCAGGTGCGGGCCGTCGAGGTCACGGGGCTCCTCTATCTCGCGCCGGAGGAGATCCGCTCGCGGATCCCCGTTCACGAAGGGGACAACCTCCTCCTCGTGAGCCCGGCGGCGATCGAGAAGGCACTCTTATGCAACGCGCGGGTGGAGGCGGTGCGCGTGACGCGGACGCCGGGGCGTCTCGCGGTTCGCGTCACGGAGCGTCGCACGTTCGCGCTGGTGAGCTCGGGGACGCTCCTCGAGGTGGACGACGAGGGGACCGTGCTGACGCCGCTCCGCCGCGGGCTCATTCCCGACCGGCCCGTGGTGACCGGCCTCGGGGTGAGCGGCGGCGCGCCGGGCACCCGGATCCCGGGACAGCGGCTCCACGACCTGCTCCGCCTGGTGCGCCTGCTCGAGACGCCCGAGGTGGGGCTGGTCTCCGAGATTTCCGAGATCGCGTCCGAGGCGCCGGGGCGCGCCGTGCTGCGCACGTCCCGGGACCAGATCCCGATCGTGGTCGACCCCGAGCGAGTCTCCTTGGCCGCGCTCCGCGCCGTGGCGGCCACGCTCCGGGACGTCCGCGAGAAGAGCCGCCGCGTGCTCGTGCTGGATGCCCGCTACCGGGGTCAGGTGATCGTGCGGTTCGGTCCGGAAAAAGTCGTGAGCAGCGAGGGAGCGACGAGGCCCGGTCCGCCGGGCAAAGTGTAGTCGGGTCGCAGGGAGGGGGGGAATGGAAGCCAAGATCTACGCGGGTCTCGACATCGGGACGACCAAGATCACCGTCATCGTGGCCGAGGCGGACGAGACGGGGGAAACGCTGCGCATCATCGGCGTGGGGAGCGCCCCTTCCGATGGGCTGAAGCGCGGCGTCGTGGTCAATCTCGAGAAGACCGTCCGCTCGATCCAGCACGCGCTGGAGGAGGCGGAGCGGTCGTCGGGGCGCACCGTGAAGAGCGTCTGGGCTGGGATCGCGGGCGACCACATCCGCGGGCTCACCAGCCGCGGGGTCATCGCCGTGTCGCGGAAGGACGCCGAGATCCGCCCCCACGACGTGGCGCGCGTGATCGAGGCGGCCAAGGCGGTGGCCATCCCCGCCGACCGCGAGATCCTCCACGTCCTGCCCCAGGAGTTCGTCGTGGACGACCAGGAAGGGATCCGCGACCCCGTGGGGATGTGCGGCGTCCGCCTGGAGGCCGAGGCCCACATCATCACCGGAGCCGCCTCGGCGTGCCGGAACATCATCCGCGCGGCCGAGCGCGCGGGCGTGCACGTGGAGGAGCTAGTGCTGGAGCCCCTGGCCTCCGCGAACGCCGTGCTCGCGTCCGACGAGCGGGACCTGGGCGTGGCCCTCCTCGACATCGGGGGCGGGACGACGGACGTGGCGGTCTTCTTCGAGGGATCGATTCGCCACACCGCCGTGATCGGGCTGGGCGGCTCCAACGTGACCAACGATCTGGCGATCGGCCTCCGCACGCCGGTGGAGCGCGCGGAGCTCTTGAAGCTGGGAAGCGGGTGCGCCCTCACCTCGATGGTGCGCCCGGACGAGACGGTGAAGGTGCCCAGCGTGGGGGGGCGTCCCGACCGGGACATCTCCCGGCACATGCTGGCGATGATGATCGAGCCGCGCGTGGAGGAGATCTTCGCGATGGCGAACCGTGAGATCCGGAAGAGCCATGTCGCCGACCTGCTGGGTGCGGGCGTGGTGCTGACGGGGGGCGCGTCGTCGCTTCCCGGCATGCCGGAGCTGGCGGAGCAGGTCTTCGACCTGCCGGTGCGCCGGGGCATTCCCACCGGCGTGACCGGGATGGTGGAAGCGATTTCAGACCCCCGCTTCGCGACGGGCGTGGGTCTGGCGCAGCACGCCTTCTGGAGCGACGCGAAGGCGCACGTGAACGGAGAAGGGCTGTTGGGGCGTATCTCGGGCGGGCTTCGGCGTTGGATCGAGGAGCTGGTCTAGAACCGCGGGACAGGGAGGGGACGACGATGTTCGAGCTAGTCGACGATGGGGTGGAGCGGTCCGGAGCCTCGATCAAAGTGATCGGCGTCGGTGGCGCAGGCGGCAACGCGGTGAATCGCATGATGGAGTCCGGCCTCTCGGGCGTGGAGTTCATCGTGGCCAACACGGACAACCAGGTGCTGGTGCAGTCGCGGTGCCCGCGAAAGATCCAGCTCGGGGGCGAGATCACGAAGGGGCTGGGCTCCGGCGCGAATCCCGCGGTGGGGCGCCAGTCGGCGGAGGCCGACGAGGCCATCATCGCGGATGCGATCGCCGGCTCCGACATGGTGTTCGTGACGGCCGGCATGGGCGGCGGCACCGGAACGGGCGCGGCGCCGGTGGTGGCGCGGATCGCGCGCTCGATCGGAGCGCTGACGGTGGGCGTGGTCACCAAGCCGTTCGAATTCGAAGGACGGCGGCGCATGCAGGCCGCCGAGGACGGGCTCCGGGAGCTTCGGGAGAACGTCGACACGCTGATCGTGATCCCGAACCAGCGGCTCCTCGCGATCGTGGACAAGAACACGCCGCTTCGGGAGGCGTTCAAGACGGCCGACCAGGTGCTGCACCACGCCACGAAGGGCATCTCGGACCTGATCACGGTGCCCGGCCTGGTGAATCTCGACTTCGCCGACGTGAAGACGGTCATGGCCGAGCGCGGCAACGCGCTGATGGGCGCCGGCTACGCCACGGGACCGACGCGGGCCTACGAGGCCGCCCAGTCCGCCGTGTCGAGCCCCCTGCTCGACGACGTCTCGATCTCGGGCGCGGAGGCGCTCCTGGTCAACGTGACCGGTGGCGAGTCGATGACCCTTCACGAGATCAGCGAGGCGGTCTCGGTGGTCGTGGACGCGGCGGGGCATGACGCGAACGTGATCTTCGGGGCGGTGATCGACGGCAGGATGGAGGACGGCATTTCCATCACCGTCATCGCGACCGGGTTCGGCCGCGCCGAGGCAAAGATGCGCTCGCCGTTCTCCCAGGCGACCAAGCAGGCGGTGGCCGCGAGGCCGCCGGCGCCGCACATCTACGAGCTGGAAACGCCCCGCGTGGCCCCGAAGCCGGTGACGGTCCGGCCCACGCTGGACGAGGTGGAAGAGGAAGAGCTGGCTGAAACCCCGGAGCCCGCGCCGGCCGCGTCAGGGTCGGGGGGAGCGCGTCCGTCGTTTCGAGTCGCCACGGGAAGCGCGCGGCGGCCGTTCGGAGGGCGCGTGATCACGCGGGACAACATGGACGTTCCCGCCTTCATCCGGAGGCAGATGGACTAGAAGCGCCGGCGACCGGCGTCTAGCGAAGAAGGGCCGGGCCGCCCCACGGATCGGGGCACGCGGTCCGGTAATGCGAACGCCCGCTCCAGGACGGAGCGGGCGTTTCGTCTGGTGCGTCGAGGTTCGCGCCCTAGGTTCGTTCGCGGCGGCTCAGCGCCAAGCGGGCCGCGCGGCGGACTCCGAGACTTGGCCTAGACCTGGCGGGCGCGGTGGGCTTCCGCCTGCGGCATCGTCTTCTGGACGCGACCGCTGCGGATGCAGCGCGTGCAGACGCGGAGCCGCTTCGGGCGACCCGCCACGACGGCGCGCACTTGCTGCAGATTCACTTCCCAGCGCCGCTTCGTGACGTTGTGCGCGTGGCTCACGTTCTGCCCGTGCTGCACGTGCTTGTTGCAGATGTCGCAAACTCTGGCCATGTTTCCTCCGGAGTATCGATGAGCGGAGGAGTGTAACTGAGACCCCTGGCGGGTGTCCAGTGTGCATGGGGCGCGTGCTACCCTCCCACCATGCCTTCACTTTCTGACCCGATTCGCTATCTCAAGGGCGTTGGACCTGAGATGGCGCGCCGCTTTGCTCGCCTCAACATCGAGACGGTCGCGCACCTGCTTTTCCATGTCCCGGTCGGGTATCGGGATCGGCGGGAGTTCACTCCGATCGCGGATCTGATGCCTGGGACGGAAGCCACCATCGTGGCCTCTGTGGTGGACAAGCGGGTGGAGCGGCGGCGGCAGCGGGGGCGGAGCGACCTTCGCGCGACGCTTCGGGACGAGTCGGGGTTTCTGCGCGCCGTCTGGTTCAACCAGGGCTTTCGAGGCTCGCAGCTCGAGGAAGGGGAGCGGTACCTCTTCTCCGGCGCGGTGCAGGTCTTTCACGGCGTCGAGCTTCATAACCCGGAGTTCGAGCCGCTCGAGACGGAAGGGGACCACGTCCACGTCGCGCGGCTGGCTCCGCGCTATGCGCTGACCGAGGGGATCACCGAGCGCTGGCTCCGCGCGCGCGTGCGCGAGGCGCTGGACGATCTCAAGCTGGGCACCGACATCGTCCCGCCGGAGTGGGCGCGGCGCTTCGGACTGCCTTCGCTTCGTCAGGCGCTGGAGCAGGTTCACTTTCCTTCGGACCTGGCGGAGACCGAGCCGGCCCGGCGGCGGCTCGCCCTGGATGAGCTGCTGCATCTCCAGATCTCTCTCCAGTTCGCGCGGCGCGAGCATCGAGGCCGGCATCGTGCGCGGCCGCTTGCGGCGGGCGCCGCGGCAATGCGCCGCTTTCTCTCTTCGCTCCCCTTCGCGCTCACGGGGGGCCAACAGGGCGCGATCGCGGCGCTCGAGGCCGACCTCGACGCGGCGTCTCCGATGCGACGGCTCCTCCAGGGGGACGTCGGTTCGGGAAAGACGCTCGTGGCTCACGCCCGGCTGGCGCGGGCGGCGGGAGCGGGCGCGCA
>JBKJXM010000302.1:0-2826 GCA_046716305.1 Candidatus Eiseniibacteriota bacterium | reverse complement strand
CGGCGGCGGGCGTGGGGGGGGGTGGCGCGGGGGCGGCCGGGGTGGCGAGCGCCGCGGCTCAGGGCGCCGCGGCCGGGGGGCCCGTGCCCGCGACGCCCGGCGCCTCACTGGCCGCAGCAGCCGCCGGCAAGGTGGACACCGAGGCCGAGGTCACGGCCACGCCGGTGCCCGCCGTGCCCGCAGAAATGGGGCCCGGGCTCGACCCTGTGGTCGCACCCGAGCCGATCACTCCCGCGGCGCCTCCAGACGAAACGGTCGCGCCGGCGGTCCCGCCGACGGGACCAGCGGTTCCGAGGGGCGGCTCGCGGTTACACTGAGGTGGGGCTTACGCGTCCTTGACGGCGGTCATGGGCGAGTCCTCGAGCAGCGCCGCGACCGTCCGAATGAGAAGCGCGGGCTCGACCGGCTTGGGGACATGCGCGTCGTAACCCGCGGCCAGGGCCTTCGCCCTGTGCGCTTCCTGAGCGTAAGCTGTTAAGGCCACCGCGGGGAGGCGGCGGGCGCTGCCGGCCTCCGCGGCGCGGATGCTCTCGATCAAGGCGTATCCCGATTCCCCCGGCATTCCGATGTCCGACACCAGCACGTCCGGCTTCCGCCGGCGCAGGAGGGCGCGCGCCTCGAGTGCCGAGCTAGCGGCGTGCACTTCGGCGCCCCGCCAGGTCAGGACGCGTGTGAGCAGGGCTCGTGAGTCGGCTTCGTCCTCCACCAAGAGCACGCACGCTCCCTTGAGTGAGGGGAGCGGAGTACTGGAATCCGCCGGGAGAGAACGCACGGCGCCGGGCCGGGGGTGCGGCAGGAGGATCGGGGCGAGCGGAGGGACGGGGGCCAGCGCGGCCGTTGGGGCGCGATGGACCGGGAGCGTGAGCGTGAAGGTCGCTCCCCGTCCTTCGCCGGGGCTCTCCGCCCGGACGCTCCCTCCGTGCATCTCGACCACGTGGCGCACGATCGAAAGACCCAATCCCAGGCCCGAGTGCTTCCGCGATTGCGTGCTGTCCGCCTGCCGGAACCTCTCGAAAACGCGCGGCAGGAATTCGCGGCGGATCCCGATGCCGCTGTCCGCGACGGTGAGCTGGACGGTCCCGTTCTGACGCTCGAGGGACACATCGATCCGGCCGCCCTGCGGCGTGAACTTGACGGCGTTCGCGAGGAGATTCCACACCGCCTGCTGGAGGCGGGCCGGATCTCCGAGCACCGGAGACGGATCGGGGTCGAGCCTTGAGGAAATCGAGATCTGCTTGGCCTCGGCCGCCGGCCTCACGGCCTCGGTGGCCGCATGGGCCACCGCCGACAGCTTCATCGGAGACGTCTCCAACTCGAGCTTCCCGGCGACGATGCGCGATACGTCGAGCAGATCCTCGACGAGGCGGACCAGGGCGTTCGCGTTCCGCTCCACGGTGTCCAGGGCGCGGGACCTGGAGGACGTCTCGACCGCGCCCAGCTTCATGAGCCGCAGCCATCCCAGGATCGCCGTGAGCGGGGTACGGAGCTCGTGGGAGACCACGGCGAGAAATTCGTCCTTGGAGCGGTTGGCGGCCTCGGCTTCGGCGCGCGCGCCTTGCTCGCGGCGCAGCGCATCGTCCTTCTCCGCCTCGGCGCGTTTGCGCTCGGTGATCTCCTCGACGATGGCAAAGCCCGAGCGCGGCGTCCCGTCCGCGTCCCGGACGGCGGAGACCTGCTTCCGCACCCAGACCTGGGTTCCGTCAGGCCGAACGTAGCGCTCTTCCACCACGAAGTTCCCGCCGTCGCCCAGGAGCCCCTCGAACAGGGCCGAGTTCCGCGGCAAGTCTTCGGGGTGTGTGATGTCGCTCAGGCGGAGCGCCGCGAGCTCGGAGGCGCTCCGGCCGACGATCTCGCAGTAGCGCTCGTTCACCATGAGGAAGCGCCCTTCGGGGTCGGTCTGCGCGATGCCGGCGATGGCCTGGTCGAAGATCGCGCGAAGCCGCCGCTCGCTGTCGCGCAGCGACTCCTCCGCCTGGCGGCGCGCGGTCACGTCGCGGACCATGACGGTCACGCCCTCCGCCGTCGGATACAGGTTCGTCTCGAACCACCGGTCGCGATCCGGATCGAAGGTCTCGTATCGGCCGGGAATCCCTTCGTCCATCGCGAGGCGCACGCCGCCGATGACCGGCGGCTCGGCCGCGTGCGGGAACACGCCGGCGATCCCGCTTCCGACCAGCTCCTCGGGGGTCCGGCCGGCCTGCGACGCCGCGGGGCCGTTCACGTAGACGCATTTCCAGTCGGGGCCGAAGAAGGCGCAGCCGTCGGAGACGCCTCCCAGGATGCGGCGGATGCGCGCGCGGCTGGAGTGCCGCTCCCAGCTCAGGACGCTGACCGCGACACCGATTCCGATGAACGCCACCAGGGGAGCGAAGGCCTCGGGGCCGGAGACTGGCGGCGCGGGGCGGGGGAGGAGCGTCGTGGCGAGCGTGCCGAGAACCGTCGCGAAGAGTCCCGGGCCTGGCCCGGCGAGGGCCGCGGCGATCACGACCCCGGCGGCCAGGGGAAGAAATGGCGTGACGCGGAACAGGGGCCAGGTCGCCAGCTCGAACCAGGCGAGAATTCCGACCGAGAGAAGCGCGAATGCGTAGCTTGCTGTAGGGCGATATCGGCGGCGCGTATTCATTGTGCCTATCTGTAGCGTTTCCCATGCCACGAAGGGACGTTCGCCGTAACGCGGGTCCGGAGCGCAGGTGCGGAGCCGAGCGTGCGCGCGCGAAGCGCCATAATGAAGAAATGGGGAGGGCAGTTGTAAGACCGGTGGCCCTTCGCGCCTCCGGGGACCGCGGGATGGATTTTCCGCGGCGGGAGTACGGGTCATCGTAGGGG
>JBKJXM010000301.1:0-3068 GCA_046716305.1 Candidatus Eiseniibacteriota bacterium | reverse complement strand
GCCTTCGTGCCGACCGTGCTCGCCATGGTGGTCGAGTACCCCGACCTCGCCAAGTACGACCTCTCGAGCCTGAAGAGCGTCGGTGTCGGCGGCGCGGCGCTTTCCCTCGGCTTGAAGACCAAGGCCGAGCAGGTCATCCCGGGGTTCCGCGCCTCCTCCGGCTACGGCATGACCGAGACCGCGCCGACCACCGTGGTGGCGTTCCTCAAGAAGACGATGCTCGACGTGTCCGAGGAGGAGAAGGCCAGGCTCGCGGTCAAGACCGGCATTCCGATGCCGGGCCTCGAGGTCGAGGTGATGGACGAAAGCGGAAAACCCGTGCCGCAGGATGACGCGACCATCGGCGAGATCGTGATCCGCGGCCCCTGGGTGATGGAGGAGTACTGGCAGGACCCCGAGCGCACCGCCGAGGTCTGGCGTGACGGCTGGTTCCACACCGGCGACGTCGCCCGCGTCGACTCCGAGGGCTACATCACCATCGCCGACCGCGTGAAGGACATGATCCGCAGCGGCAGCGAGATGGTGCCCACGGTGCTGCTCGAGAACCTGGCGGCCGGCGCCGAGTTCGTGCTCGAAGCTACGTTCGTCGGCGTTCCCGACGAGAAGTGGGGCCAGCGTCCAATGGCGATCGTCACCCCCGCGGCGGGCTTCAAGGTCACCGAAGAGCAGGTCCTCGACTACTTGCAGCGCGAGGGCGTCGACAAGGGAAGGATCACGCGCTGGATGCTGCCCGACTGGATCCTGATCACCGACACCATTCCCAAGACCAGCGTCGGCAAGTTCGACAAGAAGGCGATCCGCGTCCAGCTTCCGGAGCTGCTCAAGAAGGCCAAGCAGGTGCAGCGTCCAGCGTCGGCCGCTGCGGGCTCGTAGAGGCGGCTCTAGGACGCAGGAGCTCCTGGGGCACCCGCGGCCTTCAGCTTGCGGAGGATGCGGTCGTCCATCCAGTGCTGGTCCCACCACTCGACGGGATTCACCATCTGGCCGTTGACCAGCATCGTGAAGTGCAGGTGATCGCCGCCGGCGAGGCCGGTCATGCCGCTGCGGCCGACCTCCTGCTCCTTCTCGACCGTAGTACCGACTTCGACGCCGATCGATGACAGGTGGGCGTAGAGCGACTGCACGCCCATGCCGTGGTCGAGGATGACGCAGTTGCCGTAGATGCCGAGCTCGTCAGCGTAGAGCACCATCCCGCGCGCCGCCGCGACGATCGGGGTGCCGGTGTAGGACGACAGGTCGAAGCCGAGGTGCACCTGGTGATCGACCTCGCGGCCCTGGTAGATGTAGGTGCGATGGTCGGCGAAGGCCGATTGAACCGCGGTGTTGGTGAAGGGGTGAAAGACCTCGCCGCGGAAGAGGAGCTCGGGTGAGGTCCTGGCCGCCATCGACGCGATGGTGGCGTTGTTCTTGCGCCGCAGCTCGCCGTTGATCACCAGGAACTGCTCGATCGTCGAGCCCTCCGGCTTCACCTCGGTAGTGCCTTCGAGGATGGCCGGCACCACGCGCTCGAGGAAGGTGTCGTCGAGGTCGATCTTGCTCTGCTTCGACGGCTTGGGGAAGGTGCGGTGGTCGAAGTCGGCGCGGGCCGAGTTGCCGGCCTCGTCGCGCGCGTAGAGCCGGATCGGCGTCGTGACCGGCTGGTCGTAGCGCAGGGCGAAGAAGGCGACGCGCACCGCCGGGTCGGTGATGGCGACACCGTCGGCGATAGTACCGGTGCCCGGGAAGCCACGGTACTCGATGTCGCCCACCACGACGCCTGACGCGACGTCGTCGGGGGTGACGCGGTAGACCACCACCTCCGAGCCGCCCTGGTTCACGTAGTGGAAGGTCGAGAGCGCCGCGATGCGCGGCCGCTCGAGCCGGACCTGGACGTCGTGAGCCACCTCGGAGGTGATCTGGCGCATACCGTAGAGGACGGGCCGCGTGGCGATGACCAGGATGCGGGCTGGCCCCGACTTGATGCCGTCGACACTCGTCTTCCCGATCTCCCGCGTCACGCGCACGCGATCGGCGCCATCGGCCGCCATCTGGGAAGAGGCGGCGGGATCGCCGAGCGAGAAGAGCGGGGTCGAAGCGCCGTTCTGCTCGAAACGGACCTCGAGCGCGGAGAGCTCGCCGCTCGGCGTGTCGATCACGACCTCGAGCGGAGTGGCCGTCCCCACGAACTTCTCGGGCTGCGCGATCTGGATCGACGGCCCTGCCTGCCGGCCGGCGAAGAAGTAGGCGCCGCCCAGGACCAGCGCGGCCACGACGAAGAGCACGACGACGACGAGAAAGAGCTTGCGCATCGCGGCGATGATACCCGCACGGCGGGCTCTCGGACTATTGATTCGCCGGCGCCTTCGCCAGGCGGGCAGTAAACTGCCATTAGAGATGACGGCGAGCGTTTCCAGGGTCCGATCGAGGGCGTTGGCCGCCTTGCTGGCCGTGCTGGTCACGGTCGGCTCGGCCGCCTGTGCCGATCTGCCGATGGGGGATGAGGAGAGCTTTGCCGAGGTCCGCAACACCAGCGAGGTGCGTCCGCCGCTACCGGCGTCGCTCCGAGTGGTGACCTGGAACGTCAAAGGCGCGCTCGCCTCCTCCGACGGCGAGTATCTGGATCGGATCGCGGAAGTGATCCGGGATTCCGGCGCCGACGTGGCATTGCTCCAGGAGATCCACCGTGGCACTCGCGCCGCCGGCGAGCACGATCAGTTCGCCGAGCTCGCCGAACGGACCGGGATGAACGGCTGCTTCGGCAAGAGCCTCGACGTCGGCGAGAAGGGCGAGTACGGCAACGCGATCCTGTCGCGCGCTCCGCTCGCTTCGGCTCGCCGGGTCGAGCTTCCCGGCCGCGGCGAGCAGCGGACGCTGCTGCGCTGCGAGAGCCAGTGGGACGGGATCGAGGTTCCGCTGCTCACCACCCACCTCATCACCTGGGACCGGCTGAACCGCGGCCCGCGGCGTGCCCAGGTGGCCACGATCGCCTCGCGGCTGACGGAGGATGACGACCCGCTCACCATCCTGGGCGGCGACTTCAACGCGGCGGTCGCGGCGCCGGAAATGCTGCCGCTGAGTGAGGGGAATCC
>JBKJXM010000300.1:0-4465 GCA_046716305.1 Candidatus Eiseniibacteriota bacterium | reverse complement strand
ATCACCAGCTGGTCCACGTCCTCGTTGAAGATGTCGCGGATCAGCCCGGTGGTGAACTCCATCTCCTGATGGAGGAGCGCGGGCGCCTTCACCCGCTGCGACTGCTTCTCGATCTTGGCCCAGAGCTGCTCCAGATACTTGATGTCGCTCTGGAACTCCTTCTTCCCCTGCTCGGCCCCCACGGTGCGCACGATGACGCCCGCGTCCTTGGGCCGGATCTCCCGGATCAGCGACTTGAGCCGCGCCCGCTCGGCGCGGTCCTCGATCTTTCGCGACACGCCGATGTGCTCGTGCCCCGGCATCAGCACCAGGAAGCGCCCGGGAAGCGAGACCTGGGTCGTGACCCGGGGTCCCTTCGTTCCGATCGGCTCCTTGGTGATCTGAACGAGGAGGTCCTGCCCCTTCTTCAGCGCCTCTTCGATGCGGGGCACCGGCTCGTCGCGCCGGCCCCGGCCGCCGCGGCCGCCCCCGCCGCGCTGATGCGGCTCGTCGCCGTCCTCTTCCTCCTCGAAGAGATCGTCCAGCTCCGTGTCGGGAGTCAAATCCGACGCGTGCAGGAACGCGCTCTTCTCCAGGCCCAGGTCCACGAACGCGGCCTGCATGCCCGGGAGCACGGCGTTGACGCGCCCCTTGTAGATGTCCCCGACGCGGCGGACGGCCTCGGGCCGCTCCACCATCACTTCGACTAGCTGTTTGTCCTCGAGCAGCGCAATTCGGGTCTCGCTTTTGCTCGCGTTAATGATGATCTCGCGACGCATTCGGCTCCAATGGTGGGTCCGGGGCCGCCGCGGGCGCGTCGCCCGTCGGGACCGGCCGCCAGAACGCCGACTCCTCGAGCGCCTCCAAGGGCGTGAGAAGCGTGGTGCCGCGCTCCACCCACATCGCCTCGCGAGAGACGAGGAGGAGGCGCGGATCGAATTCGAACGAAGGCAGCAGGCTCTTGAAGAGCAGATCGGGGCGCAGATATCCGGGGGCCTGGAGCCGCGACGACAGGCGCACGCCGAGCGCCTCCCCATCCACGAGGAGACCCAGGTCGGAGACGCCGGGGCGCGCGTTCACGGTGCGCCCCTTCTGTCCGTGGCTCGGCTTGGTGACGGGCCATTCGGCCGCGTCGCGGAATGCGGCCACGCTCTGCTCCAGCTCGTGGCGCACCCGGTGCACGTCCTCGCCGCGGGCGAGACGGTCCATCAGGTAGCCGGTCAGCGCCACCCGGTAGTCCGCGCGGGAGATGGACGCCATGAGCGATTCCAGCGACTTTACGAACGGCCGCCCGTCGAGGATCGTGATCCCCTCGGGCAGGATGTCGTTCATCGCCGCGATCGTGGACCAGGGGCAGGCCTGCGCCAGCTCCAGGTCGAAGTACTCGGCCCGGCTGGTCGATCCCAAAGACAGCGGAGGTCCGTACGCGATCTTGGCGTGGCGGTTGAATCCCTGCGAGAAGGCGATCGGGATCTTCGCGACCCGGATCGCGCGATCGAAGATGCGCACCAGGTCGAGGTGCGACGTGAAGCGCGCGATCCCGATCTTTTCGAACGCGACTCGGTACCGGCTGGCCTGCGCGCCCCGGAGCGCCGTGGGCCACGCCCGGCGCCGCCGCCCGTAGCGGAGATCGGCCGGCGCGGGGGCGCCATTCCCGTTCCCGTGTCCGTTCGTGGCGGCCGGTGCTGGTTCCGGCGGAGGCGGAGGCGGCGCCGGCTTCAGCGCCTCGATCGGCGCGGAGCGCAGCTCGTCCACCCGGCGCTCGATGTCGGCCGTGGTGATTTCCGGCGGCACGGCGAACGCGAGCGAATCGGGGTCCTGCCCCTGCCCCGGCGCGAGCTGGAGCGACACGCGCCGCCCCTCGCGCGCCTTCGGTGTGAAGCAGGGCGCGCCGCAGCGGTAGCAGGCGTGATCGCGGCAGTCGGGCGTGAGCGCGGCCGCGTAGGCCTTCGCGCGCTCTGCGACCAGGAACTTCTTCACGACCGGTGTCCGGATGTGGTCCCAGGGGAGGGTCTCCTCCAGGTCGCGCGGGCACAGATAGACGGCCGGCTCGATGCCGGTGTTCTCGAACGCGCGCATCCAGAGGTCGAAGTCGAAGCACTCGGACCAGCCGTCGAAGCGCGCGCCCAGGCGCCACGCCTCCTCCAGCGCGTCCGCCGTGCGAACGTCGCCTCGCGCGAAGACTCCCTCCAGGAACGCGGTCTTCGGATCGCGCCACTTCAGGCGCACGTTTCCCATTCCGCGGAAGCCCAGCTTCAGGCGGTCGATTTTCCGCCAGAGGGTCTCCATGTCGTCCTGGATCTCCCACTGAAACGGCGTGTGGGGCTTCGGGACGTGCGGGGAGATCCCCACGTTGAAGTGCATGCGCTTGTTGCCGCCGCGCGCCCACTCCTGCGACTTCCGGAGGGTCTCCGCGATGCCGTCCACGTCCTCGTCGGTCTCGGTGGGGAGCCCGATCATGAAGTAGAACTTGATCCCGCCCCACCCCTGGTCGCGCGCCAGCCGCACCGAATACTCCAGCTCGGCCTCGTCGATCCCCTTGTTGATGACGTCGCGCATCCGCTGCGTCCCCGCCTCGGGCGCGAAGGTGATGCTCCCCTTCCGGCCCTGGCCGATCTTGTCCGCCACCGACGGCGCGAGCGTGCCGACGCGCGTCGAGGGGAGCGAGATCGAGACACCCAGCTCGTTCGTGAAGCGGTCGAGCTCGTGGAGCACCACGGGGAGCTGCTTGTAGTCGGTCGTCGAGAGCGAGAGGAGCGACACCTCGTCCCATCCCGCGTGCACGATCCCGCACTGCACTTCCTTGGTGACCTGGTCGGCGCGCTTCTCGCGGAGCGGGCGGTTCATGTAGCCCGCGAGGCAGAAGCGGCACCCGCGCGTGCAGCCGCGCATGACCTCCACGCCCAGCCGGTCGTGCGTGACCTCGGTCGGCGAGATGAGGGGCTTCTCCGGGTAGTAGTCCGGATCCAGGGACGGCACGTAGCGGAAGCGCGGGCGGGCGACGGGCGTGCCGGGCAACGGCTCCCGGGCCGTGAAGCCCCACGGATTCTGGACCTCGGCGAACAGCGCCGGCACGTAGACCCCTTCGAGCGCACCCATGCGCTGGAGCACCTCCGCCCGGGGCATCCGCGTCTTCCGACGCTCGGCCATGAGGTCGCACAGCTCCATCATCACTTCCTCGCCGTCTCCGATCACGAAGGCGTCGATGAAGGGGGCGATCGGCTCGGGATTCACGGTGCAGAGCCCGCCCGCGATCACGATCGGATCCTCCTCGCGCCGGTCCTTGGTCCGGAGCGGCATCCCCGCAAGGTCGATCATGGTCAGGACGTTCGAATAGGCCAGCTCGTACTGGAGCGAGAAGCCGATCAGGTCGAACTCGCGCGCCGGGGTGCGCGACTCGAGCGAGTAGAGCGGGATCCCCTCCGCGCGCATCAGCTTCTCCATGTCGCCCCACGGCGTGAAGCACAGCTCGGCCAGGCCGTCGGGCCGCCGGTTCACGATGTGATAGAGGATCTTCAGGCCGAGGTACGACATCCCGATCTCGTAGAGATCCGGAAAGCAGAGAAGGGCGCGAACCGACGCCTTTGAAGGGTCCTTCCGGATCGCGTGGAGGAAGCTGCCCGTGTACCGGCTCGGCTTGGTCACGGTCGGCAGGTAGGCTTCATCCAGCAGGCGCAGTTTATCCATGTCCCCTCCGGAGGGAGCGTGAAGCAAAGGCTTTACCAACGAAAGACTTAAGGCAAGCGAGAGCCTGCAAGGCGCCCCCCTTGGCCAAGCGGCAGAATGTATCACAAGCGGCCCTCGCCCGCAACCGACGCGGAGGGCGCCGGTTCCGCGCCGCCGGGAAGGCCGCCGTGCGAGGCCGCGAGCGAGAGAATCCAGGACGGGCCCGCGGGCGTGAGCGCGGCGGCGGCTTCGAGCAGCGTGCTCCCGGTCGTGGCCACGTCGTCCACGAGGAGCACGGGGCGGGCGGCGAGAAGGAGGGCGCCGCGGCCGGTCAGCGCAAACGCGCCGCGCACGTTCTCCCGCCGCCCGTCGGCGCCCAGCCGCGCCTGCGGCGGATGGTCGAGCCGACGGCGGAGCGCGTCCACGGCGGGGATTCCCCAGCGCGAGCCGGCCGTCTCCGCGAGAAGCTTCGCCTGATCGAACCCGCGCCACGTCCGTCGGGCGGGATGGAGCGGCACGGGAACCAGGACGTACTCGCGCCAGACCGAGGTGCCGCTGCCGGGAGGCTCGGGAAGGAGGTCCGCGATCCAGCCGTACGCTTCCCGGGCGCCCGCGTACTTGAACGCGTGCATCACGCGATCCAGGGGCGGCTCGTAGGGAGGACCGGCAAGGAGGAGCCGCTCGGCGCCGTGGCGCGAGCAGCCGGAGCGCGACGCGGGGGACGCCGGGGTTGGGCTCGCGGGCTCGCCGCCGGCCTGGCCGCCGCCCCCCTGCATGCAACGGAGGCAGAGCGCGCTGCCGGTGCGCGGCACCCGCGCGT
>JBKJXM010000299.1:0-5208 GCA_046716305.1 Candidatus Eiseniibacteriota bacterium | reverse complement strand
CGAGCGCGGTCTCCCCCACGCGCCGGGCTGCGCGCGGACCGCCCGCGTCTTCCAGCGAAGCGGGGCCGCGCGTGAAGGGCCCGAGGGCCGCGTCGAAGGGGGCGATCCGCACGTCGTAGCGGCGTCCCAGCTCGCGCGCCAGCGCCTTGGCAGCGCTGTCGGCCGCGGCGGCGCGGCTTTGCCCGCCGGGCGCATCGCGCACCTCCATGCTCCCCGAATGGTCCACCAGGATCAGAAGGCGGTTCCGCTCGCGCGACGCGCTCGGGAAACGCGCGATGGGCGCGAGGGACGCGACGAGGAGCGCCAACAGCGCCAGCAGGCGCACGCTCAGGAGAATGGCGCGGCGGCGCGGCGTGAGGATGGGATAACGCGTGGTGTAGGCCCAGACGGCCACCCCGACCGCCGCGGCGATGAGGAGGAGGGCCGCGGGGACGGGCGTCAGCGAAAGCTCGGATTTCATCCCGTTAGAATACCCCGCACGGACGCGATGAGGTCCGGGAACGAGATGGAGCGGCGGGGACGGTGCGGGGAGGCGATACGGAACACGATCCGGGGTTCGTGGGCGAAACGGTACGGAAGCCCCCCGAGGGGGTCAAGCGAAAATCGTCAGCTACCGGTGATGCGCGTTCGTCAGCTACCGGTGGTCGGTGAAACGTGTCCCGTCTTCGCGAACGCCTGGCGCCCTTCGCGCGTATCCAGACCCAGCCGGCGCAAGAGGACGTAGAGCTGCACCGGGTTCAGATCGTGCGACCCGAACTCGGGCTTCCGAAGCTCTTTCTGGATGCGCATGAGGCCGTACTCGGGGTGCTTCCGCGCGATCTCGCGCACGAAGTCCTCGTCGGAGACGATCGTCTCGGTGCGCTGCGGGCCATTCACGCTGGCGGGCTCCGCCTGTCGGGACGCCGGCGCTCCGGCGGGCTCGTTGGCCGGAACGATCAGCCCGAACGAGGAGACGGCCAGATCGGGCTCGGGGAACGCCTGGAGAATGTTCTCGAATTCGAGGAGGTCGAACACCTCGCGCACGTCGGGAATCATGCCGGCGAGCTTCAGGTCGCCGCCGTGCTCCCGGATCTCGCGGATCTCGCTGATGAAGATGCCCCAGCCGGCGCTGGAGATGTACTCGACGCGGGTCAGGTCGACGACGATGTGGTAGCGCTTGTCCTTGAGGAGGGCCTGCATGCGGCGCTCCAGCTCGGGGCTGGTGGTCGTGTCCACGTAGCCGGAGACGCGAAGCACGGAGACCCCGCGATTCTGGACGGCCTCCTCCACATAGACGTCGATTCCCTTCATGCTCCGTCTCCTTGCGTTTCGTCGGGTGCGCTGGGCTCGGATTCGGGCTCGGACTCGGGCCTGGCATCGGGCTCGGGCCCTGCCAGGGCCTTCGCGAGCCTTGCCATCCGGTTATCGGAACCGTTGTGGGCGTACTCCAGCCTTTTTTCCCGCGTGTTAAGGCCATGGCGGCGCAGCACTTCGTAGATGCTCCGTTCGTTCAAATCCCCGCGATAGTTCTCGGCGGCCCGGAGCAGGTCCAGGATCTTCTTGGCGCCCAGGAGCGGCTCGGCCTTGATGATGGCCAGGATCGAGGCTTCCACCTCGAGGCTGGCGCGCGCGAAGCCGGCCCCCTTGCGGGAGGTTTTCATCCCCTCTTCCTGCCCCATCGCCGCGACGCGCCGCTTGTAGCGGTAGTAGGTGGAAGTGGCCACGTGCAGCCGTTCGCACGCCTCGGCCACCGGCACGCCCTCGGTCTCGATCAGGCGGAAGAGCTCGCGGCGCGTCTCCTCGATCCGCTCCTCCACGAACGTCTTCTCCTTGATCGCCACGAGCGTGATGTCGTCGTTCTGAAGGGCGCCCGCGGTGAACTCGTGGATCTCCTGGTTCAGGGCCTCGGCGAACTCCTGCGCCGTCATGTGGCCGAAGCGCTTGATGGCGGCGAGGAGCCGGGACTCGCCGAACTGCTCCCGGGCGGGATTCATCGCCTCGGTGATGCCGTCGGTGTACATGACCAGCATGTCGTCCTGCCGCAGGGTCAATTTCTCCACGCTGATCGTCTTCCGGAACAGGTCCTGGTCGGACGCGTTGATCCCCACCGGGATCCCCTTGGGCTTCAGGAAGTAGGTGGCGTCCTGCCCGCCGCGGTAGAGGATCATGGGATTGTGGCCCGCGCTCGCGTAGGTCACCGAGCGGTTCACGGAGTCGAGCACCACGTAGAACATGGTCACGAACATCCCCTTCCTCATGTCCTCGGTGACGAACGAGTTCATCTTGGACATGACGTCGGAAGCGGACCGGTTCCCGCGCGCCTCCATGCGGAGCGCCGTCCGGATCATCGTCATGACCAGGGAGCCCGGGACGCCCTTGCCGGAAACGTCCGCCACCACCACGCCCACCGTCCGGTCGTCGACCGTGATGAAATCGAAGTAGTCGCCGCCCACTTCCTTCGCGGCGCGGTAGAGGTATCCCAGCTCGAACCCGTCCAGCTCCGGCACCGCGCGCGGGAGGAGCGTCTGCTGGATCTCCTGGGCCACCTGCATCTCGCGCTGCATCCGCTCCTGCTCCATCACGTTCCCCTGGGACGCGCGGAACTTGGCGGTGACTTCATTGAAGGCGCGCGCGATGTCGTCGATCTCTTCGTTCCCGCTCGAGCCGATGTCGGTGAGCATCTGCCCCTCGCCGATGGCGCGCACGGTGTCCGAGAGCGCCTGGATCGGCTTCACAAAGACTCCGATGAGGAGCGCGGTCAGGAGGCATCCCGCCACCAGGGTGAAGAGCGCGATGCTCGCCAGCTCGACCCGCGCGCGCTGCACGCGGTCGGCGATGGCGGCCTCGCGCACCGCCACCTCGATCCACCCCACGGGGGTGGTGCGCCCTTGCTGCGCCTTGCCCCCGGCCCGGAGCACCGGCTCATACAAGGTTCGAGCGTCGCCGTCCCGGATCACGCCCGCCTTGGGGACGTTCTGTCTCGTGAACAGCTCCTGGAACCGGCCCGATCCCCAGACCCGCCCGGCGCTGTCGAGCACCCGGACGGAGCCGAGCTCGGGATGCGCTTTCAGCATCGCGCGGATCGACTGGTTCAGGAGGGTCTGCTCGATCGACATCGGCTCGGGGCGAAGCAGGATGCCGAGAGCCGGGGCCGAGAGGCTTTTGGCACCGCTTCGCGCCTGCGCCACCATCTCGTCCTCCAGCGTGCGCGTCTGGCGCATGTGGACCACCGTGAAGGCGATGGTGACGAGAACGGCCAGGGCCGCGAACGACTGGAGGGTGTACTGGAAGCGCAGGGAGCGGCGCGGCTTGTCGCCCACCTTGGGCTTCCTCACGCGCCGGCGGTTCAAGAGCTTCGACATGAGTAGGACGTTGCCGTCGTGCCCCTGCCGGTAACGCACCTCGTCCAAGAGCTGGTTCATCAGGAAGACGCCCAGCCCGCCGCGCTTCCGGTTTTCGACGTACATCTTGAGGTCGGGGCTCTGGACGTTGCGGAGGTCGAAGGGTCGGCCCTGGTCCTTGAGCGAGATCGTGAACTCGCGCCCGTTCCCCGTGATCACGACCTCGATCGCGCCGGACGAGTCCCGGTACCCGTGCTTGATGATGTTGGTGCACGCCTCGTCCACCGCCAGCTTGGTGTTGGCGAGGATCCGGTTCGGAATGAGCAGCTTCTCGCCGGCGTCCTGGACGAAGTCCCGGATCTCGGCCAGGTGCCGCTCTTCCGCGGGGACCTTGAGGCTGAACCGCCGCGTGGGCTGAATCTTCAGATCCAAAGCACTCCCTCCGTGGATGCCGCGCGGCCGGCCGTCACCGGCGCGCCTCGGACTTCATCCGCTCGCGGGCTTCGAGCACGTTCCGCCGCGCGCTCTCGTTCAGCGGGTCGAGGATCAGGATCTGCTCCCAGCTCCGGAGCGCCTCCTGGTAGTCGCCGGCGCTGAACGCCTCCATCCCCTTGATGTAGAGCCGCTTGATCCGCCCATCCAGCTCGGGCTTGGGCGTGGAGAGCCGCCGCTCCACGCGCCCGCGCCACGCGCGGGCCTCCTGGCTGGTGCCATCGGCCGCAAGCGCGCGATCCACCGCCGCGGCCGCGTCGTTGTAGCGGCCCTCGTTGAACGCGAGCGAGGCTTCGTGCACCGCGGTGAGCGCCTGGAGACGCCGGCTCAGCACCGAGGCCTCCGCCGCGCTCTTGCCCAAGACGCCCTCCAGCTCGGTCCACAGCGCGGTCGCGCGCGGATCGGCGGGTCGAAGGCGAAGCGCGAGCGCCGCCTCTCCGGCCGCCGCGAGGAGCTTCCCCTCGCGCCGGAGCGACTCGGCCCGGACCACCGCCTGGTCGGCAGCCGACTCGCGGGCCGACGCGATCTGGCGATTCAAGTACGCGACGCTGTCCGCGCGGCCGGAGGGAGGCCCGGCGTCCGCGATGGCGCGCATCAACCCGGCCGCTTCCTCCACGTCGCCGCGTCCCAGCGCGGCCCGCGCCAGCTCTTCGAGCGTGGTCGCGAGGCGGCGGCCGCTCTCCGAGACGACGTCCTGCTTCGCCCGCTCGGAGATCGCGGCCCGCGCGCGCTCGGAGCGCGCGACGAGCGACTTGTCTCCGGGAAGGTCGTGCAGGAGCACTTCCCACAGGACCAGCGCGGTCTCGTAGTCGCCCGCGCTCTCCGCGGCCTCCGCCTTCACCCGATCGCGCGCCACGCGCGCGGCGCTCCGTGCCCGGACCGAGTCCTCGGCGGCCCTGGCGTACTCCAGGCGCCGGCGCGCGTCGAACTGCGAGAGCGGCTCGCCCCACGCAACGCGCACGCCCACCTGCTTGGTCATCGCGGTCACGCCCTGGATCATCGAAAGGTCCACGCCGTAGCGGCGGTACTGGAAGCCCACGCCGAACACCGGCCGCCCGTGATCGAAGCCGGCGCGGAGCGCGCCCAATCCCGTCCGCGTGTATTCGATCCCGGCGCGCATCTTGGTCCCCTCGGCGCCGTGCCTGGCCACGTCGAGGGCGGCCCGGAGGGCCCCGGCGCGACCCATCCGCCTCTCGGGACTGGCCACGCCGAAGCGGAACGAGCGCTCGATGGGCGGCGTGGCGCCGCCCAGGTCCATCGCGCCCGCCATCGCGTTTTCGACCGTGAACCCGATCTGGCCGCCCTTGAGCCGCGCCGGCCGATACACCAGACCCAGGTCGAGGGCGGGCGCCGAGGCTGAGACGTCGCCGAGCGACTGGCTGAGCACCTTGAACGT
>JBKJXM010000298.1:0-2884 GCA_046716305.1 Candidatus Eiseniibacteriota bacterium | reverse complement strand
CAGACCTTTGTGGTCCCGGTGGGTTCGGTGTTTTCAGTGAGCGTTCCACAAGCGTGCGGTGCACCGCTGGTGATGGACGAGTGCCAGGGCAATGGCTGGCTTGACTTTACCTATCCACGGACCTTCTCGAATCAGGGCGACTGCATACAGTACGTGCAGACAGGACAGTAACGGGCCGATGAAGTCTCGAGCAGCCGCGTCGGAGCGCCGACGTGCTGCATGAGCGCGAGCCCGCGGGAGGCATTTGGAAGGATAGGAGATTTGATCGGGGGTGCCCAGGCGGACGGCATCGGGGTGGGTGCCGTGTCAGATGCGATCGGTAGTCGCCTGATCGTCGATGAACGCTACCACCCGCATGGTGGCGCCGCATCGAGCGCACAGGAGCGGATCCACCTCTAGGAGCTTGCGCAACAGCCGCCCCCCGCAAAAGAAACGGCGCTTTGCGCGCCTAGGTGAAGGCCGGGACTTCCTCGCCGGCTCCGCTCGCTCCCTCTGTCTAAACCTTCGGCCTCCTCGCGGCGCGCTCCCGATTGGCGTAGGCGCCATGTCTTCGTCCGCGTGGCGTCCCCGGTCGGGGATTTGGCTCGTGACGGCGTGGATCCAGTCGAGCGGATTCAAGACGCGCTCGGTCGCACCGGTTGCGGGGTCGGGCGGTGTCGCAAGTCTTATCCGCCCCTCCTCGTCGGCGACCAGCCGAGGAGCGTTTCCATGAACGACTCCGAGAGCCGCTCGGCACGGGGGAGCCGGGCGAGGAGCAACCGGCGGAAGAGTTCCTCGATGGCCGGTCGTGCTGCGGCGGGGCGCGGACCCATGCATCAGGCGCGGTTTCTTTGCACGGTCCTGTCCTCGCGGGTCCCAATTGCCGCCGCGATCGGGACCCAGAGGCTCCGACTCGGAACAGCCGCTCTTCAGTGCATGGTGAGAGGCGCTCGCCGTCGCGATAGAGCTGCCCCGGCCGACGCCCGACCGCGAAGGTGATAGGCGGCAGGTCGGGATCCCCGTAGAACGCGTGCTGCTCGCTCAGCGATGAGAGTTGGAGCGTAGTGATGCCGGAGTAGTGGCGCCGACGAGTTGCTCGAACGGCGTGCCGGCCTGGTATCTCGTCATCCTCAAGAATGAGGGCTGCCGCGACGTCCGCTACCCGAACTGAATCGTTCCGGGTTTCCCGGAGCCTCCATTCCTTGAGCGGGCGATGTCACGGGCTGACCGAGCGGTCCCTCGCCGGACGTGGGAACCTGCATGCAGGTGCACGGAACTGCATGCAGTCTCACGCGCCCAGGGCCGCCTCGGGGGGCACCCCGACTCACAGATCTCTTGACACGGTTGGGGCAAGGACTGGCACAATACATCGGTACTTGAACGTACTGACCGAGGTATTGTGAAGCACGCGACAGGGCCTGGAACCCGCGCACTCCGCGTTCTCCGCAACCGCGGGATGGCGCGTTCGCGGGATCTCGAGCGGGCGGGGGTCTCGCGTAGCGACCTTCGCCGCCTGACGGAGAGTGGCGTCGTAGAGCGCATCGATCGTGGGCTCTACAAGCTCCCCGGCGTGGTGCTCACGGAGAAGCACTCGCTGGCTCAAGCAAGCCGCCTCGTGCCGCGGGGCGTCGCGTGCCTCCTTACCGCGCTGCGCTTTCACGAACTGACGACGCAGAACCCGCCCGAAGTGTGGATGGCCATCGCCGGCAAGGCCTGGCGCCCGAGGCCTTCCTCGCTGCGGATTCGGCTCGTCCACATGTCCGGGCCGCTGCTCGAGCAGGGTGTCGAGACGCACGACGTGGGCGGCGTCGAAGTGCGCGTCACGAGCCCTGCGCGAACCGTCGCGGACTGCTTCAAGTTCCGCAACAAGATCGGCGTCGATGTCGCCGTCGAGGCGCTTCGCGACTTCACCCGCAGGTACCGTGGGCGAGCACAGGACCTGGCCCGGTTCGCAAAGCTGTGCCGCGTCACGCGCGTCATGCAGCCGTACCTGGACTCGATCGCATGAAGGACAAGCCGACCAACATCGGTGCGTCCGTCTTGGCGCGGCTCCTCAACCACACGCATGAGACGGGCGAGGACTACCAGGTCATCCTCGGCAGCTACTGCACCGAGCGCTTCCTCTACCGCCTCGGCGTGTCGACGAGCCGCGATCGATTCGTGCTCAAGGGAGCGACGCTCCTCCGGCTTCTCTCGGAGCAGCCGTATCGAGCCACGCGAGACCTCGACCTGCTGCGGCGTGGGGACGGCTCTTTCGACGCGATCCGGGACGACATCGAGAACATCTGTGCGGTCGAGGTCGAGGACGACGGCGTGATCTTCGACGCCAGCGCCATGCGGCTCGAGGCGATGCGGTCGGACGAGGAGTACGTCGGCACCCGCGTGGCACTTCCCGCGCGGTGCGGAACCGCACGCCTGTTGCTCCAGGTGGATCTCGGACTCGGAGACGATGTCTGGCCTGCGCCTGCGTTGCGCAAGTACCCGGTGCTGCTCGACCTGTCGGCGCCCTCCATTCTCGCCTACCCGATGGAGGCGGTGATCGCCGAGAAGCTCGAGGCCATGATCGTCCTGGGCGATCGGAACAGCCGGATCAAGGACTACTTCGATCTCCACTACCTCGCTCGCCACTTCGAGTTCGATCGCGCCACGCTCGCGGAGTCCATCCGGCGGACGTTCGCGAGACGGACCACCGCCGTTCCGTCCGGCGAGCCGATGGGGCTGACGTCGGAGTACTGGATGAACCCGCTCCGGCCTGCCCAGGTGCGCGCGTTCGCCAAACGCGCCGTGCTCACTGTCGGCGACAATCCCGGGGGTGAGCTGCTCACTGTGCTTCGCCCGTTCCTGCTGCCGCTCGTCGAGGATCTTCGAGGCGGGACGACATCGCCAGGAACGTGGCCGCCCGGAG
>JBKJXM010000297.1:0-4711 GCA_046716305.1 Candidatus Eiseniibacteriota bacterium | reverse complement strand
TGCTCCAGGACCAGATGGAGCTGGAGCAGTCGCGAGGGCGTCTGGCCGAGCTGACTTCGCTCTTCCAGCTTGGAAACAGCCTTCACATGGAGCTGCCGCTGGAAACCATCCTCGAGATCACGGTGCGCCGGGTCGCTTCCACCCTTCACTCGCACGACGTCTCCCTCTTCCTGTACGACCCCGACACGAAGACGCTGTCGGTCAAAGGGTCGTTCGGGCTCGCTCCGCGAGACCCGGAGCCCGAGGTGAGGCTGGGCGAGGGCGCCGTGGGCTGGGCGGCGCGGCACCGCGAGCCGATCATGATGCAGTCGCGGGAGCCGGGCGCCCGCTTCGGGGAGTTTTTCGCGACGCATCCGGAGGCGGGGTCGGTGCTCATCCTGCCGATCGCGCTCGATACCCGCACCCTCGCCGTGATGCAGGTCTGTCGGGCGGTGCGCGCCGAGCCGTTCCGCCTGGAGCACCGCGACATCGGCCAGCTCTTCGCGGAGAACGTCGCATCGGTCCTGGACCGCGCCTGCGTCATGGACCGCCTGCGGCGCACGACGACCACGATCGCGAAGGCGGTGGCCCGGGAAGGGGCGGCAGGCGGCCCCGGGGAATTCCGCGACTCGTTCCTGGGAGCGGCGGCGGCCGAGCTCAAGTCCCCGCTCACCTCGATCGTGGCCTACTCGGAAGTGCTCGACCTGAACGACCGGAAGATGACCCCCTCGATGCGGCATGAGTTCACGGCGCGGCTCCGGAGCGAGGCCCAGCGGCTGATGTCGCTGGTGGACGACGTGCTCGACCTGGTCCGGCTGGACCTGGGTCGCTACCTCCTCGAGCTCCACGTCGCGAACGTGAACGACATCGTCCGGGCGGCGCTCGAGAGCGTGCGGCTCTCGGCCGACGCCAAGTCGATCGTGCTCGAGTCCTCCCTGGACCAGCGGATCCCGAACCAGCACCTGGATCCCGGCAAGGTGCGGCAGTCGATCGCCAACGTGCTGCGGAACGGAATTCGCTTCTCGCCGATGAAGAGCCATATCCGCGTCGCGACATCGCTCCGGGACGACGGCGTGGTCGTGGAGATCAAGGACTCCGGGCCGCCGGTGGCCCCCGAATCCTCCGCCGCGGTCTTCGAGCTGGAGAGCGCGTCCGACGAGGGGTCGAAGCGCTGCAAGGACGGGCTCGGCTTCGGGCTGCATCTCGCGAAGCGCTTCGTGGAGCTGCACGGCGGGACGATCAGCGCCGGGACGGACCCCACGGGCGGCGGCGGGCTCTTCTGGATCCGGCTGCCCGGCGGTGAGAACCTCTCGCACGTGATCGTCTCGGATCCCTTCGCGGACGAGCTGGCGAAGCGCTAGACGGGTAGGGCGGCCGCTCAGGTCCGGGCGGGGCCGCTCAGGTCCGGGCGGGGGCCCCGCGCGCGGTTCAGCGCGGCCTGCACCATCGCCAGCTCCCCCACGTTCTCCAGCGTCACCATCCCCACCACGTCGCCGCGCTCCGAGACCACCAGGAGCGCCGGACACTGGCTCTGCTCGATCCGCTGAAAGACGTCCTCCAGGTATTCCCGCGGGTGCGCGACGCCGCAGTTCCGACGCGCGATCTCCCCGACCGTCCGGTCCCGCGGTCCGTGCGCGAGGGCGGTGAGCAGGTCCCGCCGCGTCAGGATGCCGAGCGGCGGATCGCCTTCCTTCGCTCCCAGCACCGGAAAGTCCTGCTGGTGCCCTTCCAGAAGCAGCTCCACCGCGCGCGTGAGCGGCTCGTCGGCGCGGAGGCTCCGGAAGTCTGTGATCATCGCTCGGGACACGGGCACGCCCGCGAACGCCGTGCGCATCTGCGCCATGGATGCTTCCTGTCCCGCCGCCAGGAACACGAAGAGGGCGATCAGGAACAGGTACGGGTTCGGCGCCATGACCCCCGCGACGGCGAACAGCACTGCGATCCCCTGCCCGATGCCGGCCGCGATCTGGGTCGCGCGCACGTAATCGAGGCGGGTCGCGAGCAGGGCGCGCAGCACGCGCCCCCCGTCCATGGGAAACGCCGGAATCATGTTGAAGAGCACGATGTACACGTTGATTGCGAAGAGCTGGACGAGGAAGCCGCTCCGGAAGTTCAGCTCGAAGAGGCGCGCTGGGGTAATTTGCCACAGGAGCGTCATGAACCCGAGCAGGAGGGCCGCGATCACGACGTTCACCGCGGGGCCGGCCAGCGCCACCAGGATCTCGTGCCGAGGACGCTCCGGAATCCGCTCCAGGCGCGCCACGCCGCCGATGGGGAGCAGGGTGATGTCGCGCGTGCGGATCCCGTAGCGGCGGGCGGTCAGCGCGTGTCCCAGCTCGTGGAGCACGATGCAGCCGAACACCGCGAGGATAAACCCCGCGGCCGCGAGGGCCGCGACCACGCCGGCCCCGGTGGTCATGTTCTGAACGAAGATCCAGACGATCAAAATGACGAAGGTCACGTGGATCCGGATGGGGATCCCCGCGACCTTCGCGATCTGCCAGGACCAGCGCACGTTCGCCCGAAGCGCTCTACGCCCCGGGACTCCCGCCGGCTGCCGGGCCGGACCCGATATAGCGCGCGAGCCAGGCCCGGACTTCACGATTCCAGAGGAGCGAGTTCTGCGGTTTCAGAATCCAGTGATTTTCATCGGGGAAGAAGAGGAGCCGCGCATCCACGCCCTTCGCCTTGTAGACGTTGTAGACGGCAAGCCCCTGATTGTGGGGCACACGGTAGTCCCGCTCGCCGTGGATCACCAGCATCGGCGTCGTGAAGCCGCGCGCGAACCGCGCCGGATTCCAGCGATCGATCGCGTCGAGCCGGTCCCACGGCTCCCCGCCGTAGGCCTGCATCCGTCCCTGCGTCACGTCGCTCCCGTACTCGGCGAGAAGGTCGAAGACGCCGGCGTGGTTGATCAGGCAGCGGAAGCGGTCGGTGTGGCCGGCGATCCAGCAGACGAGATAGCCGCCGTAGCTGCCGCCGGCGGCGGCCATGCGCGAGGAATCGACGAACCCGGTCTCGATCATGGCGTCGGTGGCGTTCATCACGTCGGTGAACGGCTTGTCGCCGTGGCCTCCCTGGATGCACGCCGCGAACTCCTGGCCCCACGACGTCGAGCCGTGGAAGTTCACGGCCGCGACCACGTAGCCCGGAGCCGCGAAAGCCTGGAGGTTCCAGCGGAAGTGGAAGCTGTCCGCGCTGATCCCGTGCGGACCGCCGTGGATCACCTGGACCAGGGGCCACTTCGTCGCGGGATCGAATCCGGGCGGCAGCACCACGAACATCTGGACCGACTTCCCGTCCGCGCCGTTGAACTCCATCTCGCGCACCTCGCCCCACGCGATCTCCGAGAGGAGCGCCGCGTTGAACGCGGAGTGCCGCCGAAAATCGCTGCCGTCGGGGCGGCAGGAGGCGACTTCCGCGGGCTGGGACACCGTCTGGAGCGTGAAGTAGACGCGCCCGAAGGGTTCCGCTCCCCCCGCGCCCCCCGTACGGAGTCCGCTGACCGAGCCCCCCTCGACGATGCAGAGCGGCGCCGTCCCGTCTGGCGAAAGCGCGAACAGGGAGACGCGCCCGCGGTCCTCGCACTCGAGGACAAGCGTGCCGTCCGGGGCGAATTCCCAGGCGACGGGCGAGCGGTCCCACGTCTCGGCCACGTTCTTGTGGGTGCCGGCCTGCCGGTCGTACCGAATCAGGCGAACGCGGTCCGCATAAAAGAAGTTATCTTTTTGGACGCCGTAGACAATCGAGCGGCCGTCCGGCGAATAGCGAGGCCGGTACGTGTCCGCCGGGTATCCCTCGGGAATCCCTTCGGGCGTCAGGCAGCGCACGGACGTCTCTCCCGACGTGGCGACGGCATAGAGCGCCCAGCGAAGCAGGTGGTGCGGCGGCCGGCTCGAGTTGGCGACGAACGCGATCTCCGATCCGTCCGGGGCCACGTCGTACTGCCCGGTCGGATCCATGAAGTCGAACCACCCCGTGCCCTCGGGCGTGAGGTCGGTCAACTTCCTGGTCTGGAGGTCCAGCACGAAGAGGTGAGGCGTCTCGCCGCCCGTGAGCCAGCGGTCCCAGTACCGGTAGAGGCGATCCTCGGTCACGTGCGCCTTGACCGGGTCCTTCCCCCGCCTCTCGAGCAGCTCCTTCGTCCCCTGCGGCGTCGGCGCGTCGCGGAGGAGCTGGGCGCCGAAGACGATGCGCCGTCCGTCGGGGAGCCAGCGCGGATCGAAGACGCCCAGCGGCATGTCGGTGAGCCGCTCCGGCTCCCCCCCGTCCAGAGGCATCAGGTGCGCCTGGGGGCGGTCGTCGCCCTGGCTGCGCGTGAACAGGAGGCGCAAGCCGTCGGGCGCATAGGACGGATACCCGCACGAGGCGTCCTCTGACGTCAGCGGCCGCCGCTCCTGCACCGAGGGCTGCGCCAGCGCGGCAGGCAGGAGCCAGAGGCGCGTACGGCCGCGGTTCTTCTCCACGTCGAACGAGGTGACCGGCACGACGATGGCGCTCCCATCGGGGGCGGGAGCCGGCGAGCCTACCCTCTGGATCTTCCAGAGATCATCGGCGCTGAAGCGCCTTCCGTTCGGGTTCTTGGCGGCGTAGAGGACGGACGTGCGGGACTGCCGACGCTCGGCGAGATGCAAGAGATCCTCCGGGGAAGGGACACGCCCCGGCGTTAGCCCGGGCGGGGACCATCCCCCACAATAACTCTTGCGCGCCACCGACGAAAGGGGGGCGAGCC
>JBKJXM010000296.1:0-8317 GCA_046716305.1 Candidatus Eiseniibacteriota bacterium | reverse complement strand
AAAGTGAGGCATCGTTACGGATACCTCGATCCGTCGCTGATCCAGCGATTGCTGAATGAGCTCGGTCTGCGGCGGCTCTTCAATCACCTTCTGCTTCAGACCGGTGGCGATGTCGAGGAGGCCATGGCCTGGATGCGTGCGCTTCAGGATCGCGGCTATCTCAATCCGGGGATCGATCTCGATGCTTTTTTCGCGCAACTGAACGATGACGGTGTGGTCGGGACCGACGGTGAAGGAAACATCTTTCTGTCCGCGGCGGGTGAGAGACAGATCCGCCGCGACGCTCTCGACGAGATCTTCGGGGGGCTGCGCAAATCGGAGGCGGGTCATCACGCTGTTTCGGCGGCAGGGCAGGGGAGCGAGCGTCTGACTGAAACGCGTGCGTACCGGTTCGGAGACGATCCGACGTCCATTGACGCCGTACGCACACTCCAGAATGCGTTGCGCAACGGAGATCCGTTCGAGAAGATCTCCGTGGAGGAGCAGGATCTCGAAGTCTACGAGACTGAGCACAACACCAGTTGCGCGACCGTGGTGATGATCGACATCTCGCACTCGATGATCCTCTACGGCGAGGACCGCATCACGCCGGCAAAGAAAGTGGCGCTCGCGCTGACGGAGCTGATCCTGACGAAGTATCCGAAGGACGCCATCGACGTGCTGCTCTTCGGCGACGAGGCCCGGGAAGTGCCGATCTCCGAGATCACCTACGTGCAGGTCGGGCCGTATCACACGAATACGAAGGCGGGGCTGCAGCTCGCGCAGCGGATCCTGCGACGGCACAAGCACAGCAACAAGCAGATCTTCATGATCACGGACGGCAAGCCGTCGGCCATCTTCGAGAACGGCCGCTTCTACAAGAACGCCTTCGGGCTCGACCCCAAGATCGTCAACAAGACGCTGGACGAGGCCGTGCAGTGCCGAAGAAAACGGATCCCGATCACCACGTTCATGGTGACGCAGGATCCGTATCTCGTCCGGTTCGTCGAGCGCTTCACGCAGCTCAACAAGGGGCGGGCCTACTTCTCGGACCTCGAGGACCTCGGCAGCTACCTGTTCGTCGACTTCGCGCAGAACCGGAAGCGGCGGGTCCGGTAGCACCGCACCCGCTCCCGCCCCGCGGTTACAAGAAGAATCCCAGCCCGATCTGGAACGTGAAGAACTGGCTGTCCGGAAGCTCGTCGCCGGAGACGGAGTGGTACCGGAAGCCGGCGCCCAGGAGCGTCTTTCTCGCGATCGGTCCGGCGATGCCGGCGCCGAAGTTGAAGCCGAAGCTCGACTCGTCGATGTCGGGAAATCCCTCGAGCTGGTCGCTCACCTGGTACAGGCCGATGCCGCCCCCCACCCACGGCATGAGACGGCTGCTTGTACCGAACGCGTAGTCCGCGTTGATGGTGACGGGCGTGATCGAGACCTCCCGGTCGTTGAAGACCTCGTCGTCGAACTCGTGATGCGAGACCCCCAGGGAGAGCATGACCCGCCGGCTGATGCCGTGCCCGATCGATCCGCCGAAGCCCAGGCCGGAGTCGTAAAAGTCCCCCAAGTCTCCGGTCGGGGACGAAATGCCGAAGTGAACCGTGGCCATCGTGCGCCCCTCGAGATTGCGGGGGCGATCGTATTCGCGGGTACGATAGCGCTGCGCGTGCGCGGGGCTGGCAGCCGTCAGGAAACCGGCGGCCAGAAGGACTAACAACAGGGTGCGTCGCATGAACCCCTCCTTTTGCGGTGGACGAAATCATGACGATTTCGCGGGCAGGAGTGTACCATGACGCCAACGCCATTCTTTCCTGAGGAGGCGCAGATGTTGGAACATCCGCCGTCCCTCGAGAGCACGGAGCCAGAGGCCTCGCGGGCGGCCCATCCGTCCGATCCGACGCCGCTCCACCTGGCCTACCAGGCCTGCGAAGCGATCGCGCGGCGCCATTACGAGAATTTCCCGGTCGCCTCCTGGTTTCTGCCGACCGACCGGCGCCAGGCGCTCGCGGCGCTCTACGCCTTCGCGCGGATTGCCGACGACGTGGCCGATGCGCCGCGCCCGTCGGCCATGCGCCTCGAACGGCTCGATCAGATCGAGGAGGACCTGGCGCGCGCGCTGGAGGGGTTCCCGCCCAATCCCATCTTCGTCGCCCTGGCGGACGCGCTGGACCGCCACCAGCTTCCGGCCGAGCCGCTCTTCGATCTGATCGAGGCGTTCCGGGCGGACGCCCGCGACGCGACCTTCGACACGTGGGACGAGCTCCTGGCTTACTGCCGCGGCTCGGCCAACACGGTCGGGCGCCTGGTGCTCGCGCTGTACGAGGTCGATGATCCCGCCGCTTACGCGGAGTCGGATGTGATCTGCACCGCGCTCCAGCTCACGAATTTCTGGCAGGACCTCGGGGCCGATCTCGAGCGCGGGCGCCTGTTCCTCCCGCTCGAGGATCTGGAGCACTTCGGGTTGAGCCGCGCCGATCTCACCGACCCCTCGCGGCGTGAGCCGGTCACGCGGCTGATCGAGCACGAGTGCCACGCGACGCTGGAGTTGTACGACCGTGGGCGCGGCATCACGCGCCGCGTTCCGTTGGGGCTCGCGATCCAGCTCCGCGCCACGATCGCGGGAGGCACCTCGATCCTGCGTTCCGTGCTCCGCCGGGGGCAGCATGTAATCCACGACCGCCCCAGCATCGGCGGCCTGATGAAGGCGCGCATCGCGGTCGGAGCGTGCCTGGGATTCGACCGCTGACGTGGTGGCCCTGGGGCGGGTGATGCGGCGGCGCACCAATTTTGGCGTAGCGTTCGCGCTCCTGCCGCGCCCGCAGCGCGATGCCATCCGCGCCGTTCATGCCTGGAGCCGGGCGCTGGACGACGGCGTGGACGAGGAATCCGACGCGTCGCGCGCCCGTGAGCGGCTGACCCTGTTCCGCCGGGAATTGGCCGCCCTCTACGACGGCACGCCCGAGGAGCCGCTCACCGTGGCCCTCCGCCCGCACGTCGAGCGGTTCCGGATTCCGCGACGCTACTTCGAAGAGCTGATCAACGGCGTCGAGATGGACCTGATGCAGAAGCGCTACGGCAGCTTCGCCGAGCTGCGCCGCTACTGCTACCGCGTCGCGTCCATCGTCGGCCTGATCTGCCTCCGCATCTTCGGGGAAGCCGAGGAGCGCGGCCGCGAGTACGCCGAGAATCTGGGCATGGCTCTCCAGCTCACGAATATCCTGCGCGACGTGGGAAGCGACTTGAAGCGCGGGCGGCTCTACCTGCCCGCGGACGAGCTCGCGCGCTTTGGTGTGAGCGAGGAAGGGCTTCGGCGCCGCGAGAGGAGCGGCGCATTTCTCAACTTGATGCAGTTTCAGGCAGAGCGCGCGCGCTCCTTCTTCCAAGCCGCGGAGCGCGACGTGCACTCGTTGGATCGCCGCCGGCTGCTCGCGGCGGAGATCATGGCGCGCGTCTACAGCCGCCTCCTCGACCGGATCGAGGCCTCTGGATTCGACGTGCTGGCACGCGAGGTGCGCCTCTCCAAGCTCGAGCGGGTCTGGATCGCCGCTTCCACCGCGCTCGCGGTGCGCTCCGCCCGCTGAGCCCCGGCCTGTCGCAGCGCCCCCTCACGTGACCCCGCGGTGACCCGCCCCGACGTCATCGTTGTGGGCGCGGGATTCGCGGGCGTGGCCGCGGCCACGGCGATGGCCGAGCGCGGCGCCCGCGTCCTGGTGCTCGAAACGCGCCAGCGTCCCGGCGGGCGCGCCTACTCGTGGAGCGACCCGCGGACCGGCGAGATCCGCGACAACGGCCAGCACGTACTGGCCTCCTTCTACGATGAGACTCTGAAGCTGCTCCGCCGTATCGGTACCGAAGATGAGTTGGCCGCCGATCCCGCGTTCCGCGTCCATTTCTGGGAGCGTGGCCGGGGCGAGTACGAGATCCGCTGCCCGCGCCTCCCGGCGCCGCTTCACTGGGTGGCGGCGATCGCGACCTGTCCCCGATTTTCTGCCGCCGCGCGGCTCGCTGCCGCATCGCTGAAGCCCAAGGCGGCAGCACTGGCGCGTGCTACTGCTCCCGTAGGGGTGAGCGCGGGCGCTGCGGGCGCGGCCGAGGACGCAGGTCCCACCGTCGCCGAGTGGCTGGACCGCGAGGTGCGCGACCCTGATCTCAGCGCTGTGCTCGCGCCGCTCGCGCTGGCCGCGCTGAACGAGCATCCGGAAGATGGCTCCGCCGTTCTCTTCGCGCGCGCGCTCGAGCGACTGCTGGACGCGTCCGCGTCCAAGAGCGGCCTCGCGCTTGCCCGCCGTGGCCTCGGCGATCTTCTGCAAGGCTACGAGCGCTACCTGGAGACCCGAGGCGGCGAGGTGCGCTATCGGGCGACGGTGCTCGGAGTGCGCGTGGAATCGGGACGCACGGCGGGCGTGTCGCTTCTGGGTGGCGAGCGCGTGGACGCGCCGCTTGTGATCGTCGCCGTTCCGCACGAGCGGATCACATGGCTGCTTCGGCCCGAGCTGGCGCTCCCCTACCAGGAAGTTGCGGGAGTGCCGTGGTCCCCGATCGTATCGACCGTGCACCTGTATGATCGGCCGGTGCTCCCCGCCCGATTCATCGGTCTCATCGGCACGAAGACGCAGTGGGCATTCGACCGCGGCGCGACCGGTCCCGGCGCGTTCGCGGTGGGCACGGTTCGAAGCGCCGCCTTCGATGACGCGGAGCGGCCGCTGGAAGTGATCGCGGAGGAAACCGCGGCCGACCTGAGCGAGGCCTTTCCCGATGCTCGGCGCGCCACGCTCCGTCGCGCTCGCGTGTACAAGGAGCGGCGCGCGACGATGCGTGCCACTCCGGCGGTGCAGCGGCTCCGCCCGCCGCAGCGGACGCACGTCCCCGGGCTGTTCCTGGCGGGCGATTGGACCGACACCGGGCTCCCGCCCACGATCGAGAGCGCGGTGCTGAGCGGCCACCGCGCCGCGGAGGAGGCGCGGTGAAGGGCCCGGCGCGCGGCCGAACTTCAGAGGCTGCCGCGCACGCGCGACTCCGCTCCTCCATCCTCCGGTGGTACCGGAAGAATCGCCGCGATCTTCCGTGGCGCCGCACCCGCGATCCGTACGCGATCTGGGTGAGCGAGATCATGCTTCAGCAGACTCGCGTCGAAACCGTGATCCCCTTCTACGAGCGCTTCCTCGCGCGCTTCCCCGACGTCGAGTCTCTTGCCGGGGCCCCCGAAGGCGATGTGCTCGCGGCCTGGTCGGGGCTGGGCTACTACAGCCGCGCGCGGAGTCTTCGCCAAGCCGCCGGGCTCATCGCGCGCGAGCACGCCGGCCGCCTGCCCGACGATCCGGCCGCGTTGCGCAGCCTACCGGGGATTGGTCCCTACACGTCCGCCGCCATCGCGAGCATCGCCTATGACCGGCCCGCGGCCGCAGTTGATGGAAACGTGATACGCGTGCTGGCGCGGATCGCAGGGCTCAAAGGGCGGCGGGACTCTCCTTCGCTCCGGCGTGGGGTGGAGCGCGTGGCGGAATCGCTCGCGCTCGGCCGCGGCTCCCGCGCCAGCCCACGCGCCGGTGCCGGCGACTGGACGCAGGCGCTGATGGAGTTGGGCGCGCTGGTCTGCCTCCCGCGCGAGCCCCGATGCGAGGACTGCCCCGCCGCGCGAGATTGCGCCGCGAGCGCGAGCGGAAATCCCTCGGCTTACCCTGCCTCCGCGAAAGCCAGCGCGGCGCCGCCCCCCGAGCGCCATGTGCTCTTGATCGCGCGCCGCGGGAGCCGCGTGCTTCTGGTGCCCGGGATCGCTCGACGCGGCGGCACAGCGCAGAGCGGGACGTGGACGCTCCCGACCTCGCCGGTCCCCGCGCGGGCAGCCGACGGCGGGTCCGCGGCGCGGAAGCTGGCCCGGAGCCTCATCCGCGGAGCCGGAAGCGGGGGCCCGGGCCGACCCGGGGCCGCCGTCCAGGTCGTTGGACCTCAAGCCCGCTTCCGGCATCGAACTTATGCTCAGGATCTCCACTTCGAGGTTTGGGAGGCCAAGACTGCGGCCCGGGGATCAGTCCCAGGGCAGTGGGTAGACTGTGGCAAACTTGCCACACTGCCGTTGCGGGCTCCGACCTTGAAGGCGCTCAAGCACTTACAAGGACCTGACGCGCGCCGCAAACAATGATATAATCTGTGACCGGTCATCACGGCCGACTCCCAAATTACGTCGAGGATCCCTAATGCGCACCCCTGCCCTGCTCTCTCGACTCGGCCTGCTCGCTGTCGCCCTCCTCTTCATTTCACAATCTCCACCGCCCGCGTCCGCCGCGCGTTCCGTTCATCCGGCGCTCTCGCACATCGAGCCGGGAACGGCGCTCTCCGACCGCTTCCTTTCCCGCGGGCCAAATGGCGAGGTCTTCATCGAGCTGATCGTGGAGGGGGATGTGCAGCCGGGGCTGCTTCGCTCGCGGGGCCTCGAGGTGAACACGGTCGCGGGGCGGCAGATGACCGCCCGCTGTCCGCTCGGGCTGCTCCAGGCGTTTCTCCAGATGCCCGGGATCGACCGCGTCAGCGTCGCTGAGCGCTGTAAGCCGTACCTCGACCGGGGAGCGCTCGACACCCACGTCTCCGCCCTTCGCACGGTGCCGCCGGCCGCGTTCACCGGGCAGACCGGTGCCGGAGTCATCGTCGGCCTCGTCGATACGGGCGTGGATCTGGCCCACGCCGACTTCCGGAATCCGGACGGAACCACGCGCCTCCTGAGCATCTGGGACCAGAGCGCGGCCACCGGCACTCCGCCGCCTGGATTCACCTACGGCGCGGAGTACACGGCGGCCACGATCAACGCCGGCTCCGCTCCCGAGACGGACACACAGGGCCACGGGACGCACGTCCTCGGGATCGCGGCCGGCAACGGTAGCGCGACCGGGAATAGTCAACCCGCCTATACGTACGTGGGCATGGCGCCGGAAGCGGATCTCATCGCCGTGAAGACGACGTTCGCCACCACCGCGATCGTCGACGGCGTGAACTACATCTTCCAGAGGGCCCAGGCGCTCGGAAAACAGGCGGTCGTGAATCTGAGCCTGGGCACGCAGGACGGCCCGCACGACGGGACCTACGGTTTCGACACGATGATCAACGCGCTGTCCGGCCCCGGAAAGCTGGTCGTGGCGTCGGCGGGGAACGCCGGCGCGGACGACATCCATGGCCGCCTGGACCTGGACGGCACCACCGCGCAGACCATGACGCTGACCGTGCCGACCTATACGCGAAACTCGGGAACGTCGAACGACTATCTTCTCTTCACGGGGTGGTACTCCGGACTGGACTGGGTTTCGCTGACGATCATCACGCCGGGCGGCATCACGATCGGGCCGATCGCTCCAGGCGCGCAGAGCACCGGCAACAACACCGCCGACGGCTACATCAACGCCTACAACGGCACGACCGCGCCGTCGAACGGCGACAACGAAATCTACGTCGAGATCTTCGACGCCTTCACCAACAAGCCGCCCAAGAGCGGAACGTGGCAGTTCCGGTTCACGCCGACCAGCCTGCTAAACCAGGGCTTCGTGGACATGTATCTCTACGGGGACCAGCTCGGCAACGGCTCCGCGCTCGCGCGCTGGGCGCAGGGGCTGGCTTTTGGCGGCGTGGTCGGCTCGCCCGGAACAGCCGACTCGGTGATCACGGCGGCGGCGCACGTGACCAAGGACTGCTGGGTCGCGGTCGACGCGAACCAGTATTGCTGGAACCCCAGGCCCGCGCTCAATTCGATCGCCTGGTTCTCCAGCCAGGGCCCCCGTCGCGACGGCGCGCAGAAGCCCGACCTGAGCGCCCCCGGCTTCGGCGTCACGTCGTCCAAGTCGTCGGCGTACAACCCGGGCACGGCGCTCACGGCGCCGGACGGCGTGCACCATAGCGAGGGCGGCACCAGCATGTCGGCGCCGCACGTGACGGGAGCGGTGGCGCTGCTCCTCGCGCGGGCGGACTGGTCCGGCAAGGGCCCCTCCGCGATCAAGGGGCGGCTCCGCTCGACCGCTCGGACGGATGCGTTCACGGGCACGGTGCCCAACGCGGCGTGGGGCTACGGCAAGCTGGACATCGAGGCCGCGGCCGCTCCGCTCTTCCTCGCGATGGTTCCCTATCCCGCGGGAGGCGCGCAGATCCCGCCGGGCAAGCCCGACTCGGTCCGCGTGATCGTGGCGGGAGCCTCGGCGGACTCGATCGAGATCGATCTCTCGACGGACGGAGGCCTCACGTATCCAACGCGTCTGGGGACGCTCTACGCCGTGACACCGGGTCCGCCTCGCACGCTCACCTACTTCGTGGAAGGAACCATGGGCACGCTGCAGGGGAAGCTGCGCGCCACTTCCCACACGGG
>JBKJXM010000295.1:0-19027 GCA_046716305.1 Candidatus Eiseniibacteriota bacterium | reverse complement strand
TTCCGGTGCGTTGTCGATCGAACCGTAGTCCCGCACCGCGATCTTCGGATTCTTCTGCGCCAACACCATCGTGATCGCCGCCGTCAACGTCGTCTTCCCGTGATCCACGTGCCCAATCGTTCCCACGATCACGTGCGGCTTCGTCCGCTCGTACTTCTGCTTCGCCATCCGATCAGACCCTCCGAGATTGCGAGGACGTCAACTCTTGTGAACGAGGGACCGCTTAAACCCGAAGAAACCGCTCAGCGCAATGCACCCGATGCGGCGCAGTTGATGGAGCCCACGAGCGGAATCGAACCGCTGACCTTTTGCTTACCATGCAAATGCTCTACCGACTGAGCTACGTGGGCGGTGATGCGGCACGCAGAACGACCAGACGCGTGAGAAGGCCAGCCTCCCCCGAGAGCGCCAGCCTTGTCGGCGCCTGAAAGTGTCGTATTAAGCCAAAAAATTCCGACCGGCCTTCTGGTCGATTGCAAGAAGGTCGTCGGCAACCGCGAATCGTGTACGGTAAGCGAGGCCGAAGATGCGGTCAACAGGAAATTTGCGCCCGTTTCTGCGGCTACGAAGGGCTACTCAATCTTGGATTGCTGAACCTCAAATGCGATCCGAGCGTCCCCGCCACACTTCTGCTAGTACACCGAAGGGCAGAGTTCAGGTCGAAAACCCGGGAAGTGATTCCGTTCGGGCGACTTGAGGCCTGTGGACGGATGTGGATAGGTGCGCGCGAGGCGAGAGAATAACTGGAGCGGGAAACGGGATTCGAACCCGCGACCCTCAGCTTGGAAGGCTGACGCTCTAGCCACTGAGCTATTCCCGCTCCATCGAATCAATTAGACCGACCCCGGGCCGCCGTCCCGCGCGGGGGCTCGAGAGAGTGGAGGGGGAAGGATTCGAACCTTCGAAGGCTAAGCCGGCAGATTTACAGTCTGCTCCCTTTGACCGCTCGGGAACCCCTCCGGCACGGCACGATCGCGATGACATTTGGAGCTGGCGAAGGGAATCGAACCCCCAACCGCCTCATTACAAATGAGATGCTCTACCATTGAGCTACGCCAGCGAGTGGAGCCGGCACCGCGATGCGCGCAGCGACCCCGGCGCAGTGTACTGGGCGCGCGCGGCAGCGTCAACTCGTGTAGGGCTTTAGTGCTTTGGCGGGCGCCTCTAGCGCCTGGCGGCCGAGGTTAGTGCTTGGGCGGCGAGGCGGACTCGGTTCGAAGCGAGGAGAGGAGCGATGCCACCGAGATCTCCGCGTCCGTGCGGTCCCCGATCGGCGTGTCCAGGACGCGGGCCAGCGTGAAATGGAAGCTGCTTCCCTGGCCGGGCGTGCTTTCGGCCCACAGGCGGCCGCGGTGCGCTTCGATGATGCCGCGGCAGATGGCGAGGCGGAGCCCGGTCCCGCCCTGCTCGCGCGTCGCCGCATCCTCGACCTGGAAGAATTTCCCGAAGATGCGCTCCAGGTCATCGGGCGCGATCCCCTTCCCCTGATCCGAGACCACGACCTCGTACTCCTGCTCGCGCGCCTTGAGCTCGATGGAGACGCGCCCGCCCGGCTTCGAGAACTTGAGCGCGTTCGAGATGAGGTTCTCCAATACCTGTTGTACGCGGCTGGGATCGGCGAAAACCATGGCCGGCTCCTTGGGCAGCCGTGCTTCCACCTCGATCCCCTGGCCGCCGGGGAGCTGCGGCACCCAGAAGAGGCACTTCTCGATCAGCTCGTTGAGCGAGGTCGGCAGGAACTGGATCGAGAGGACGCCCGCCTCGATCTTCGACACGTCGAGGATGTCCTTCACGAGCCGGATCAGGCGCTCGACCGACTCCTGGCAGAAGGCGATGAGCTGCCGCTGGTCGCTCGACTCGTCGAAGTGGGAGCTCGAGACCAGGAGGTCGAGCGACGACTTCATCACGGTGAGCGGCGTGCGCACTTCGTGCGAAGCGATCGAGAGGAACTCGCTCTTGGAGCGGTCCAGCTCCCGCACCTGCTCGAACAACCTCGCGTTTCCGACCGCGGCCGCGACCTGCGCCGCGAAGAGCGAGGCGAGGGAAACCGCGTCGGCGTGGAACTGCTCCGCCTCGCCGAACGCGACCATGGCGCCCACGGTCTCTTCGTTCACGCGGAGCGGAGCGGTCAAGGCGTAGCTCCCCGGGATCGCGGCCAAGGGACTGAACCCGGCCGTGGAGAGCTCGGCCCGCGACAATAGCCGCGTCTCCGAGCCCAGGATCTTCGCGAGCGGCTCGAGCGGCACCTCCCAGTTGACCGACGGCTGCGGCGGCGAAGCCCCACCTGGCGAGGCGCCGGCCACCGCCCAGACGCGGATGGCGCGGTCGCGGCGCCCCGCGGCTCCGACCACGACGGTGTCGCCGCCGCAGATGGAGCGGAGCCCCTGCGCGGCCACCTCCAGCATGCGCGGCAATTCGAGCGTGGCCGCCGCCTGGGAGCCGAGCTGATGGAGATCGCGGAGCCGCGCCTGCTGGACGGCGTTCAGCGCCTGCGACGCTTCCAGACTCTGCGCCATCTGGTTCACCGCCTCGCCCAGGGCGCCCAGCTCGTTCCGCGCATTCACCTGGATGCGCGTCTCCAGCTTCCCGCGCGCGATCTGCTCGACGCCGCGGAGGAGCTCGTCGACCGGGCGCGTCACCCAGCGCGACACGGCGCTCGACGCGACCACGCTCGCGGCCAGGCCGACCACGAAGATCCCCAGCGTGACGTACCAGAGGAGATGCGCCTCGGCGATCAGCCCCGCGGCGCTCAGCTCCACCACCACCAGGCCCACCGATTCCCCGGACCGGGCCCGGATCGGCGAGACGGCGACCACGCGCGCCTGGTCGGGGCGGGAGAGGTCGAGCACCTCGCAGGCTGTGTTCGTCATGGCCGAGCGGAGAAGCTCGGCGGGCACCGTCGCGGGTGGAGGGGAGCCGATCGGCATGCGCCCGCCCCGCAGGGACGCCTCCTCGCGGATGGGCGCGGCGCCCCCCATGTCGACGATTACGCCCCAGGCGCCCAGGCGCCCCACGGGCGCGAGGGTGAACAGGTGGTAGATGGCCGGGTTCGCGCGGCGGAGCGCGCCCAGATCGTCGACGATGGTGCGGAATCCGGGCGTGTTCATGTCCTGCGGCGCGCGGATCTGGCGGTGGTCGTCGGCGAGGATCAGCGCCGCGGCGGTCTCGGCGGCGGTGGTCGCGGTGCTCGCGAGCTGACGGCGGAGCGCGGCTTGCCCGTTCTGGAAGAGGAGGATGGTGGCGAGCACGAGAAACCCGCTCCCCACGGCGAGGAACAGGATCTGAAGCTCGCCTTTGAGCGTGCGAGGGCGTCGGAGAAAAGACCGCATGGGCCGGCGTCATGCCCCCGGGGGAATTGCTACTTGCGCCGGACTTTCGTCCCCCCCTTGCCATCCTCGAGGACATAGCCCAGCGCGGCGATCTCGTCCCTGAGTTGATCGGCACGTCCCCATTGCATCTGCAGGCGGGCCTCATCTCGTTTACGTACAAGAACTTCCACGTCGCCTGGCGGCGGCGCTTCCTCGGCCTTCGAGCCCCAGAAAAGCCCGATGGTTTCCCCCAGCTCGCGCAGGTGCCGGCCCGCGGCCGGGAGGGCCGCCTGCTCCACGGCCGAGCCGTCGGTCTGGTCGGCCACGCGGTTGATCGCCTTCGCCATCTCGAAGAGATGGCCCTGCGCGCGGGCCGTGTTGAAGTCGTCGTCCATCGCCTCCACGAACTGATGCCGTAGCTCCGACACCTCTTCGAGGAGCCGCGCCTTGTCGAGGTCCTTGAAGCCCACCGGCGCGGCGCCGTCCGACGCGGCGCCCTCGGCGCGGGCGAGCGCCTCGCGCAATCGCGCATAGCCGACGCGCGCCTCGTCCACGCGCTCCTCGCTCCACTCGATCGGGCTCCGGTAGTGCGTCGACTGGAGGTAGAACCGGACCACCTCGGGCTCGACGCGCGCGACCACGTCCTCGATCGAGAAGAAGTGCTTGGTCGACTTGGACATCTTCGCGCCTTCCAGGTTCACCAGGCCGTTCTCGATCCAGTAGCGCGCGAACGTGCGTCCGGTCGCGGCCTCGGACTGCGCGATCTCGTTCTCGTGGTGCGGAAAGATCAGGTCCTGCCCGCCGCCGTGGAAATCGAACTCCTCGCCGAGATACTTGATCGCCATGGCCGAGCACTCGATGTGCCAGCCGGGGCGACCGCGTCCCCAGGGGCTGTCCCACGCCGGCTCCCCCGGCTTCGCGGCCTTCCAGAGGGTGAAGTCGAGCGGGTCGCGCTTCGCCTCGCCCACCTCGATCCGTACGCCGCTCTTCAATTCGTCCACGTTCCGCCCCGACAGCTCGCCGTACCGCGGCCAGCTTCGCACCTCGAAGTACACGTCGCCGCCCGACGCGTAGGCGTAGCCACGGTCGATGAGGCGGCGGATCAGGTCGACGATCTCGGGGATGTGGCGCGTCGCGCGCGGATAGTGCGTCGCGGGCAGAAGGTGGAGCACCTCCGAGTAGCGGAGGAAGGCCTCGATGTTCCGCTCCGACACCTCGTCGTGCGAGATCCCCTCCTCGTTCGCGCGGGCGATGATGCGGTCGTCGATATCGGTGAAGTTGGTCACGTAGGTGACCACGATCCCCTTCGACTCTAGATATCGCCGGATGGCGTCGGTGGAGACCGCGTAGCGCATGTGGCCCACGTGCGGCTTGTCCTGGACGGTCATGCCGCAGACGTACATCCCCGCACGCCCCGGCGTGACGGGCTCGAACGGCACCTTGGTCCGCCGGCGCGCGTCGTAGACGCGGATCCCCGCAGTGTTCACGCCCCCCCTCCCGCCTGGTGGAGCCCGGCATCGCGCTCCCGCCCCGCCGCGCCGGGCGCCGGTCGCGCCATGTCGGGCATCGGTCCGTGGATCGCGATCCCCTCGACGCGGAGGCGCGACACCGCGCCCGCGCGGAGCGCGCGCGCCACGAGGAGCCGGTGCTCGGGGTGCGTCTTGGCCTGGATCATCATCGTGTACTGCCCGACCGAGACGTCCTCCATCCCCAGTACTTGAGGTCGGTCGCGGAGGAGCGGCTTCAATGCGGGATCCTCGGCGGCCTCCGCCAGGTAGCGCTCGAGCGCCGCCGTGACCTTCGCCGGGTCCTCGGTCAGGCTGACCGGGATGCGGACGACGGGAGTGGACCAGGACTTGGTGAGGTTGCTGACCACCTTGATCTCGCCGTTCGGGACGTAGTGGAGCGCCCCCTCGCCGTCGCGCACCTCGGTGTGCCGGAGCGTGAGGGTCTCGACTGTGCCCGCGACGCCGGCGACCTGCACCACGTCGCCGACCACGTACTCGTTGTCGTAGATGATGAAGAAGCCGACGATCCAGTCGCGCACGACGGACTGGGCGCCGAGGCCGGCGGCCACGCCGAACCCGCCGGCGGCCGCGAGCGCGGGCGTGATGTCCAGCCCCAGCTCGCGCACGCCCATCATCACCGCGACCACCGCGACGGTGATCCGCGTGAGGCCGCGCACCACGCCGCCCAGCGTGCGCGCGCGCTTCTCGCGCGAGGCCTCCTCGTCGCCCTTCCGGCGGACCGTGCGCTCGAGTCGGTTGACCAGGATGGACGCGAGCCGGATGAGGATGATCGCGCCCAGCACGATCAGCCCGATCTTGATCGCGACCGTGGCGAAGGTGGCGGCGCCGGCGGCGTCGGGCGTGAAGACCGGTTTCATGCGCGCCTCACGCCGGCGAGCGCGCGGCCCGCGCCGGAGCCGACTCCACGATCGCCTGGACCAGGTCCTTGTAGGAGAGCGCCGCGGCCGCGGCCGCCTTGGGGACGAGGCTGGTATCGGTCATCCCCGGGACGGTGTTCACCTCGAGGCAGTAGGGCGTGCCGTCGTGCGACAGGCGGAAATCGACCCGCGCGATCCCGCTGCACCGGAGCGCGCGGTACGACTCCCGCGCCAGCGTGAGGATGCGCTCCGTCGTCTCCAGCGGAAGCTTGGCAGGGACTTCGTAGCGGCTCGCGCCGGCCGTGTACTTGTGCTGGTAGTCGTAGAAGCCCCCTTCGGGGGTGATCTCGACGACGGGAAACGCGCGGTCGTCCAGGACCGCGACCGTCACCTCGCGCCCCTCTATGAACGCTTCGACCAGGATCACCCGCCCGTAGCGCCGCGCTTCCTCGATGGCCGGGAGGAGGTCGTCCGGACGGCGGACCACCGTGATCCCGACGCTCGAGCCCTGGTCGTTGGGCTTCACGATCACCGGATAGCCGCCCAGCCCGCGGATCTCGGCCTCGCCCACCGGGGGGCGCCACGGCTCGGCCGGATTGGCCGGCGCGAGGAGCTCGATCCATTCGGGCGTGGGGATTCCGAGATCGCGGAAGATCCGCTTCGAGAGCGATTTGTCCATGGAGACCGCCGAGGACAGAACGCCCGACCCGGTGTAGGGGATCCGCGCCAGGTCGAGCACGGCCTGCAGCACGCCGTTTTCGCCGTCGCCGCCGTGGAGCGCGATGAAGACGAGGTCCGCGGAGCGGGGGATCGACTTGACGTAGTTGTCGAGATTGCCGGCCCCGGCGCCCGGGACCGGGAGGTGCCCGGAATCGTCGGCGACCGCGGGGGCGCCGGCTGAGGCCGCGCCCAGTGCTCCCGGAGTTGGGCCGCCCTCCAGCGCCGCCGGCTTTTGGGACCCCAACTTTTGCGCCGTGTCGGGATCCGCGATGACGCGGCCGGTTCCGGTGTCGAGCAGCGTGACCTGGTGCCCCAGCTCGATCAGCGCGCGGCCGATCCCGGCCCCGCTCCGGAGCGAGACTTCGCGCTCGGGGGTGTTGCCCCCCATCAGCACGACCACCTTCATCGCGCTGTCCCCGCTGCGGGAGCCGCGGAGGCCACCTCGACCAGCGCGACCGCCATCGCGGCGATCCCCTCTTCGCGTCCGATCGCGCCCAGCCCTTCATTGGTGGTGGCCTTGATGGAAACGCGGTCGGAGCCGATTGCCAGCGCGCGGCCCAGGTTGTCGCGCATCGCGGGGACGTGGGGAGCGATCCGGGGGGCTTCGGCGATGACGGTGGCGTCCACGTTCAGGACGCGCGCGCCGCGATCGCGGGCGAGGTCGCGGATCCGCTCGAGGAGGACGAGGCTGGAAACCCCGCGCCACCGGGAGTCGGAATCGGGAAAATGACTGCCGAGATCGCCCAGTCCGAGCGCGCCCAAGATGGCGTCGCCGATCGCGTGCGCCAGCGCATCCCCGTCCGAGTGGGCCCGGAGGCCCTTCTCGTAGGGGAGCGCCACGCCGCCGAGCACCAGCGGTACGCCGCGCTCCAGACGATGGACGTCGTAGCCATTCCCGACCCGAAGCTCCCGGTCCACGTCAGTTCTCCCCGCCCATGCCGGACTGGATGAGCGCGCGGGCCACGATCAGATCGGACGGTTCCGTGATCTTGAGATTGGACGAATCGCCCGACACCACCGCCACCGCTAATCCCAGCGCCTCGACCAGTGCGGCGTCGTCGGTCGCTTCCGGGGACTCCTGTACCTGGGTGTGGGCTCGCAAAAGTATAGCACGCGAAAAAATCTGCGGCGTCTGCGCTCCGCGAAGGCGATCGCGGGGGACGGAGCGGACCACACGCTCCGCGTCCACCTCCTTCACGCTGTCGCGAAACGGGACCGCCGGGATCGCGGCGCCGTGCGTGCGCGCGGCCGCGAGCACGCGGTCGATGAGCGCCGTGGTGACGAGCGGACGCGCGACGTCGTGCACCGCCACGTAGGCGGCGCTGGGCGCGATCGCGTCGAGCCCGATCCGCACCGACTCCCGCCGCGTCGCACCTCCGGCCACCGCGCGCGCCCCCAGCACGCGCTCGCGCGGCACGCGCCCGAGCACCTCGCGGGCCGCGCCCCGCTGGGCTTCAGGCACGACCGCGACGATCTCGAAGACGGAGCCGTGGCGCAGAAACGGCAGCGCGGCGCGCTCGAGGAGCGACTTTCCGTCCAGATCCATGAGGGACTTCGGGCCCGGCCCCTCCATGCGGCGCCCCTCTCCGGCGCCCGCGAGGATGACAGCAAGATCCATCCGCTCAGCCAGGTCCGGAGAGCGCGCGCTCGATCGCCTCGGCGAGCGTCCCGCAGGGGAGAAGGGTCATCCCCTCGGGGGCCTTCTCCTCCAGCGAGCGCTTCGGCACGATCGCGGACTTGAAGCCGAGCCGGCTGGCTTCCGCGAGCCGGCGGGCGAGATGCGGGACGGGGCGCAGCTCGCCCCCCAATCCCACCTCGCCCAGCGCGACGCGGTCAGGAGGTAGGGCCCGGTCGCGGAACGAGGAGGCGAGCGCCAAAGCCAACGCCAGGTCCGCGGCGGGCTCGTCCAGGCGGATCCCGCCCGCCACGTTCACGAACACGTCGGCGCCGGCGAGGGAGAGCCGCGCCCGCTTCTCGAGCACCGCGATCACCACGGCCAGACGCTTCGGGTCGACTCCCTGCGCCACGCGCTGCGGATTGGCGAAATGGGTCGGGGCGACCAGGGCCTGCAGCTCGACCAGGAGCGGGCGCGAGCCCTCGATGGAGGCCACGACCGCCGAGCCCGGCACCGGCTCACCGCGCTCGCGGAGCAGGCGCTCGGAGGGATTGGCCACCTCGACCAGCCCGTCGCCCCGCATCTCGAAGATTCCGATCTCGTGCGTCGAGCCGAAGCGATTCTTCGCGGCGCTCAGGATGCGGTAGCCGTGGTGCGGATCGCCTTCCAGATAGAGCACCGCGTCCACCATGTGCTCCAGGGTGCGCGGGCCCGCGACCGAGCCCTCCTTGGTGACGTGGCCGATCAACAGCACCGCGAGACCGCGCTCCTTGGCGAGGCGGAGGAGACGGAGGCCGCACTCCCGCACCTGGGAGACGCTCCCGGGCGCCGCGTCGAGCGTGGCGAGCGAGAGGGTCTGGATCGAATCGACGATCAGGAGGGCCGGGTTGAGGCGCTCGACCTCGGCCTCGATCGCCTCGAGGTCGATCTCCGAATGGACCCAAAGATTCTCAACGGGATTGTCCGCGCGCCCCAGGAGGGCAATTCGCTCGGCGCGCATCCGCGTCTGGCGCGGCGACTCCTCCCCCGAGACGTAGAGCACGGCGCGCCCCGCCGCCCCGAGCGCGGCCGACATCTCGAGCGCGAGGGTCGATTTCCCGATGCCGGGGTCCCCGCCGATCAGGACCAGCGATCCGGGGACCAGACCGCCGCCCAGCACGCGGTCCAGCTCTCCGATGCCGGTGCGCCACCGGTCCTCGGCGCCCGACTCGATCTCACGGAGCCGGACGGGCGAGGCCCCCGTGGCCGTTCCCGACGCGTAGCCCGCGCGCGACGACGCGGAGCGCCGCGAGCCGGCGCCGCGCCCGCCGGTCGCGGTGGGCGCCTCTGCGGCGGTATTCCAGGCCTCGCAGTGCGGGCAACGCCCGAACCACTTGGGGCTCTCGTTCCCGCACTCGGAGCAGAAGAAGGGTCCCGCTTCCCGGCGCGCCGCCTCCTTCCGACCCATCTAGAAGAGCCCGATCTTCAGGTAGCGCTTGGGATTTTTGCGGATGTCCTTCACGAGGTCGTTGGTGTTCCGGATGGTCTCGCGCATCTCGCTGTAGAGGGTCGTGTCGGCGATGGCGCGCCCCAGGGAGCCCTGGTTTGATTCCACGCGCGCGATGACGCGCTGCAGCGACGACGCCGTCGTGGAGAGCTGATCGGCCAGGCTGGAGAGCTTGCGCGAGGCCGTGTCGAAGCTCTGGAGCGACGTGGTCACCTGCTCCCGGTTCGTGGCGGCGATGGCGCGGAGGTCCTTGGCGGCGGCCTTGAAGTCCAGGATGGCGGTGCGAAGGTCGTCGCGGTTGTCGCCGAGCGCGGTGGAGAGGGAGTGCGACGCGCGCTCCATGTTCTTCGAGGTGCGCTCGACGGTCGCGGGGTCCAGCGCGTCCAGCATCACGTTCAGGCGCGAGGAGAGCTCGGTCGTCTCCACCATGAGATCGCCGGCCCCCGAGATCACCTCGGGCACGCCCGACTGGAAGCGGCCGGGGATGGGCTTCTTGGGATCGAAGGTCCCGGGCGCGGCGCCCGGCTCGAGGGAGAGGAACTTCTCGCCCATGAATCCGATGTTCGCGACGCGGAGGGTCGCGTCGGGGTGGAGGGGCACGTCCTTGTCCACCTCGAACTCCACGCGAACGCCTTTGTCCTCCAGCTTCACGGCGGTGACGGCGCCCTTACGGACGCCGCGCACGCTGACCGGATCCCCCGCCGCCAGGTTCCCCACTTCCTGGAAGTGCGCGGTGTAGGGCGCCTTCCGCTCCCCCACTCGGTACTCCTTCACCCAGACCACGCCCCCGAGGAGGAGCACCAGGGCCAACAGCCCCATGATGCCGACCTGGACCGCGGAGCGTCGCGACGTGTGGTTCATCCGTATCCTCGTTACCTGGGTTTACGTGGGCAGGAGGGGGCCTTCCGAGCTCCCCTCGATGAACTGGCGCACGGCCGGGTCGGTGGTCGCCTGGATTTCCTCGGGCGTGCCCATCGCGTGGATCCGGCCCTCGTGCAGCATGGCGATTCGGTCCCCGATATGATAGGCGCTTCGCATGTCGTGCGTCACGGCGATCGACGTCATCCCCAGGCGCAGCTGCAGGCGCTTGATCAGCCGGTTGATCAGGTCCGACGTGATCGGATCGAGCCCGGTCGTCGGCTCATCGTAGAGCATGATCTTGGGGTTCAGGACCAGAGACCGCGCGAGCGCGGCGCGCTTCTTCATTCCGCCGCTCAGGCTGGACGTACGCATCTCCTCGGTCCCCTCGAGCCCCACCAGCGAGAGCTTCTCGCCCACCACGATCTCCACCTGCGGCTCGGGCATGGACGTGTGCTCGCGAAGCGGCAGTCCCACGTTCTCCCCCACGCTCATGGAGTCGAACAAGGCGCCTCCCTGAAAGAGCATCCCCATGCTCCGCCGAAGCTCGAGCAACTCCTTCTCGGCGAGCGTCTCCACTTCCACTCCGTTCACCCGGACCTCCCCCTCGTCCGGCCGCATCAGCCCGACCACGTGCTTCAGGAGGACCGACTTTCCCGTTCCACTTCGTCCGACGATGACCAGGCACTCGCCGCGCCGCACCTCGAGATCCAGGCCGCGGAGCACTTCCTTCTTGCCGAGACTCTTCTTCAGGCCTCGGAAGTCGATCGCCGTGTCAGGCAAAGATCACCCGGAAAAGGAACGACGCCAGGATGTAGTCCACGATGAGGATGAGGAGACACGAGGCCACCACGGCCTGCGTGGTGGCGATGCCCACTCCCTCGGCGCCCCCCTCGCTCTTCAACCCGTAGTAGCAACCCATCGTCGCGATGATCCCCCCGAAGAAGAAGGCTTTGATCAGCCCCGAGATCACGTCCTGCGTTTTGAAGTAGAGCTTCAGTCCGCTCACGAACGTGTGCGACGGGACGTCCAGCGTGAGCGTGGCCACCAGAAACCCTCCCAGGATCGCGACCACGTCCGCGAAGATGGTGAGCGCGGGGAGCATCGTGATCGCCGCGAGGAAGCGTGGAACGACCAGGAAGCGCACCGGGCTGATCCCCATGGTTTCCATGGCGTCGACCTGCTCGGTGACGCGCATCGTGCCCAGCTCGGCGGCGATCGAGGCGCCCACGCGGCCGCCCACCACCAGGGCCGTCAGGACCGGCCCCAGCTCGATCAGCACCGACTTGCCGATGACCGTGCCCAGGTAAAGCATCGGCACATAGTCGCGGAACTGATACGAAGCCTGCACGGCGGCCACCGCGCCGGTGAAGAGGGCGACGATCACGGTGAGCGGCATGGAGCCGACGCCGATGTGCGCCATCTGGGCGATCACGAGCTTCGGGCGCGCGAGCGCCGCCGGGATGCCGCGGAGGGTGTCGCCGAGGAGCAGGAACACCTCGCCGACGTCGGCCAGCCAGCCGAGGAGGAACCGCTCGGGCCAGGTGGGTCGTTCGGTCTCGGACGCGGAGTCGCTCACCGCGGCTACGGGCGGGGCCCCGGAATGTCGCGCAGGGACTCGAAGCGGGTGCACTCGCTCAGGAAGGCGAGGTCGATGCTCCCGGTGGGGCCGTTCCGCTGCTTCGCGACGATGATCTCCGCGCGGCCGTCCCGCTTCTCGGGCTCGGTCTCGTACACCTCGGGGCGGTAGACGAAGAGCACCACGTCCGCGTCCTGCTCGATGGCGCCCGACTCGCGGAGATCGGAGAGCATGGGGCGCTTGGTCCCGCCGCGCGTCTCCACGGCGCGCGAGAGCTGGGAGAGGGCGACTACGGGGACGTTCAGCTCCTTGGCCATGATCTTCATCGAGCGGGAGATCGCCGACATCTCCTGCTGGCGGTTCTCGGAGGTCTCGGGACCGCGCACCATCTGCATGTAGTCCACGAAGATGATCCCGAGGTCGCCGGTCGCGGCCAGTCGCCGCGCCTTGGCCTTCATCTCGAGGATGCCCAAGGACGGGCTGTCGTCGATGTGGATGGGGGCCTCGTGGAGCTGCGCGGCGGCATGCTGCAGTCGCTTGTACTCGTCGTTGCTCGCGTATCCGCGCCGGATCTTGTGGATGTCCACCTTGGCCATGGAGCAGAGGAGCCGCTGGACAAGCGCCTCCTTCGACATTTCCAGGCTGAAGATCGCGACCGTGGGCTTGTCCTTGCCCTTGGATCCCACCGCGACGTTCTCCGCGATATTCAGCGCGAAGCTGGTCTTGCCCATGGAAGGACGCCCCGCGATCACCACGAAGTCCGACCGCTGAAAGCCGGCCGTCATCTCGTCCAGGTCCGCGTAGCCGCTGGGAACCCCGGTGACGTGGACCTTGCGCTGCCGGTATTCCTCGATCTCGGAGTAGGCCTGGAGGACGAGTTTCCGCATCGGAATGAAGCTTTTCCGGAGCTGGTCGTTCGCGATCTCGAAGATCCGCTGCTCCGACCGGTCGAGGAGCTCTCCGGCGGGCTCCATCTGGGCGAACGCCTCGTCCGTGATGGTGTAGCCGGCATCCAGGAGGCGCCGCAGCGTCCACTTCTCGAGGACGATCTTGCAGTAGTGCTCGATGTTGCCCGGGGAGGACACGTGCTGGTCGAGCGACGTCAGATACGAATACCCGCCGCAGAACTCCAGCTTGTTCTTCAGACGGAGCTCCTCGGACACCGTGACCAGATCGATCGCGTCGTTCCGCTCGTAGAGCACCATCATCGCCGCCCAGAGATCCTGATGCCGCGGAAGGTAGAACGCCTCGCGGCTCCGGACGATCTCGATCGCGTGCCCCACCGCCTCCCGGGAGAGGAGCATCGACCCGAGCACCGCCTTCTCCGCGTCCTCCGCGTGCGGCGGGACCCGCCCCACTTCCGCCTTCAGCGGGGGCGAATCGGACTGCTCGCGGCGGGACGAGAAGACGCGGCGCGGCCCTGGCGTCATCGGTCGCCTCCCAGCGCCGCGGGCGCTGTGGCGCCGGTTTTCTCCCGCAGCATGTCGCGCACGCGCTGGAGGTCGATCCAGGCTTCGCGCTTCAGCCCCGGATTCCGGAGCAGCGCGGCCGGGTGGTAGGTGGGGATCAACGGAATGCCGCGATAGGTGAAGGTCTTACCGCGGAGCGAAGCCATGGAGGCCTTGGTCTCCAAGAGAGCCTGCGTCGCCGAAAGCCCCAGCGCGCAGACGATCGCCGGCTTCACCAGCGCGATCTGCTGCTCGAGATAGGGACGGCAGCGCTCGACTTCGTCGGGCGCCGGGACGCGGTTATCGGGAGGGCGGCACTTGAGCACGTTGCAGATATAGACCTCTTCGCGCTTCAAGTCGATCGCCGCGATCATCTTGTTGAGAAGCTGCCCCGCGCGCCCCACGAAAGGCAGACCTTGCGCGTCTTCGTCGCGCCCCGGCGCCTCCCCCACGAACATGTGCCGGGCCGTCGGACTGCCGTCCGCAAAGACCGTCTGCGTGCGCGTGGAGCAGAGGGAGCAGAGCCGGCAGGAGGAAACCAGGGCGGCGAGCTCGGGGAGCAGGAGCGGCAAGTCCTCCCGCGGCCCCAACGGGATCGGAGCCGGCAGGGTGACGGGGGCCGAAGGGGCGGCGGAGGACGTGGCGGAGGCGGTGGAAGCGAAGGCCTCGAACCCGGGGAGCGCCAAGGTCTCCGCCGGCCACTCGGAGCCTGCGGACGATGGTGAACCCGTGGACTTGGGCGATGCGTTCGTGGGCCGCGCCGGGCCCCCATCCGCGGCAGGCGCGATGAACGAACGCCCGCGGGCGCGCTCGCGATCCATCAACACACGCGCCTCCCGGACGATCTCCAAGAACTCCCCCCGCGCCTCCTCCACCACGCCTCCCTCAGCGCTTCAGCGCCGCCGCCACGCGCGCCAGGATCACGCGCGCCACCTCCCGTTTGGGACGAAGCCCCAGCGCTTCGGGCTGGCCGTCCACTCCGATCAACGTCACGTCGTTCTGGTCCGAGCCGAAGGCCGATCCGGGCGCGAGCGGATTGTTGATCGCGACCAGATCGAGCCCCTTCCGCTTCAGCTTTTCCTTCCCGCGGGCCATCTCATCCTTGGTCTCGAGCGCAAACCCGACGAGATGCTTCTTCGGGAACCGCTCGCGCACCTGGGTCAGGATGTCCTCGGTGGGGCGAAGCTCCAGGGTGATGCCGCCGTTGCCCCTGGGGATCTTCTCCTCCCGCGCCGCCGCAGGGGCGAAGTCGCTCACGGCCGCCGCCATGATCAGCGCGTCCGCGTCCGGCATCGCCGCGAGCACCGCATCGCGCATCGCCGCCGCCGTGCGCGCGTCCAGGCGTTCCACGCCGGCGGGCACTGCCTCGGTGGTGCGCGCCAGGATCAGCCGCACGCGCGCGCCCAGGCGGTGGGCCTCCTCGGCCAGCGCCATCCCCATCTTCCCGCTCGATCGGTTGGAGATGACGCGCACCGGATCGATCGGCTCCTCGGTGCCGCCCGCGGTGATCACGATCGTGCGGCCCCCCAACGGGCCCCCGTTTCGCGAAGCGCCCGCGTGTCCCAGCGCGGCCGCGCACGCGTCCACGATCAGGTCGAGCGGGGCCATGCGCCCCATTCCGTACTCGCCGTCGGCCAGCTCGCCGCTCTCGGGCCCGACGAATCGGACGCCGCGACCCGCCAGAGTTTTCACGTTGGCCTGCACGGCGGGGTGCTCCCACATCGCCACGTTCATCGCGGGCGCCACCAGAAGCGGCGCGCGGGTGGCGAGGAGGGCGGTGGAGAGGAGGTCGTCGGCCAGCCCGTGGGCCAGCTTCCCGATCGCGTTGGCGGTGGCGGGGGCGACGAGGAAGAGATCGGCCTCGCGCGCGAGCCCGATGTGCGCCATGCCGAGCGGCGACGGGGGCGCTCCCTCGAACCACGGCCCCGTCCCGAGGGCGTCCTTCTCGAACAGGCCGCTCAGGACCGGGCCGCGCGTGACCGCCTTCAGCGCGTCGACCGTGACGAAGCGTCGGGCGGTCTTGGTCAGGAGGACGGAGACCCGAGCCCCGCGCGAGCTGAGCGCCCGGACCAGCTCGGGCGTCTTGTACGCGGCGATCCCCCCGGTCACGCCGAGGAGCACGCGCGCGTTCGTCAGGACCGGCCGGGACTCCGTCACCCCACTACTCCTCCGACGAACTGGCCGGCGTCTCTTCCTTGATGTCGTCCGGGACGTCCACGTAGCGGTACAGGACGTTCCCCTTCAGCGCCTCTTCCAGGGCGATGTTCGTCACCTTCCCGCCCACGCTGAGGCCGGTCTGACGCGACAGCTCGTTCAACCGCCGCGCCTCGCGGGACGCGACGATGATGAGCTCGTACTTGTTCGGAATGTTGCTGGATCGAAGCACGTCCGCCAAATCTGCCATGTGGTTCCTCCTGACTCAGATGATAACGCGGTCCGGGCTCGGCTACGAGCCCGCCGCGATCGGTTCCCGACGCTCCGTTCGCGACCTTTCGGCCCAGACGATCGCGACGGCCCTGCGCGACGCTTCCTCGAAGTCGTCGTTCACGATGGAATATCCGTACTCCCGCACCATCGGGATCTCCCGGCGGGCGTTCTCCAGCCGGAGCCGGATGCGCTCCTCGGGGTCCGTCGCGCGGTGCCGCAGCCGCGCCTCCAGCGCCTCCAACGTGGGCGGGAGGACGAAGATGAACACGCCGTCCGGGTAGACGCGCCGGACCGCCTGCCCCCCCTGCACGTCAATGTCCAGGAGCACGTTCTTCCCGCGCTTCAACGCCGCCTCGATCTGGGAGCGGAGCGTCCCGTACCACTCCCCGTGCACCTTGGCGTGCTCCACGAACTCGCCTGCTTCCACGCGGCGCTGGAACTCGTCCTGCGACAGGAAGAAGTAGTCCCGGCCGTCGGTTTCGTGCTGCCGGCGCGGCCGGGTCGTGGCCGAGACCGAATACTCGAGGTCCGGGCCCTGCTCGAGGAGCGTCCTCACGAAAGAGCTCTTGCCCGCCCCCGAGGGTCCCGACACCACCACGACGAACCGCTGGTAGGCGTCGGTGAGAAACGCCTCGGGCTCACTCAATGTTCTGGACCTGCTCGCGGATACGCTCAAGCTCCTCCTTGACCTCGACTACCTGCTCGACGATCGCCACGTCGTTGGACTTCGACCCGATCGTGTTGATCTCCCGATTCATTTCTTGAAGGAGGAAGTTGAGCTTGCGCCCCGGCGCCGACTCCTCGTCCAGATACTTGAGGAAGTGGTCGCAGTGGGCTTCCAGCCGCACGCACTCCTCGGTGCAGTCGAGCCGGTCGGCCAGAAGCGCGATTTCCATGAGGAGCCGGTCCTCGGGGACCTCGGTTTCCGCGAGCAGCGTCCGCACCCGCTCCTTCATCTTTTCGTGGGTCTCGCGCACGCGCTCCGGCGCGCGCTCGCGGATCCGCGCCACGCGCTTCCGGACGAGGGAGACGCGGGCGGCGAGATCCTTCTTCAGCGCCTCGCCCTCCGTCTCCTTCATTCGGATCAGCTCGCGGGTCGCCTTCTCCACCACCTCGCGGAGGAGCGCGAGATACACGTCGGAGGAGCGGCCCGGCTCTTCCCACGTGAATAGATTGGGGAGCGATGCGAACGTCCGGAGATCCACTTCGCCGGTCAGTCCGTACTTGGCCTGCACGCGGCGGAGCAGCTCCATGTAGCGATCGGCAGCGCGCTCATCCAGCGTGAGCGTTCCGCCCGGCTCACTGGAGCCGTCCCCATCGTCCGCGCCCCACGTCACGACCAGGCTCAGCTTGCCCCGCGAGACCTGGTCCTGGATGATCTTGCGGACGTCCCCCTCGAACGCCGAGAAGGCGCGCGGGAGACGGGCTGAAACCTCGCAGAATCTGTGGTTTACGGAACGGACTTCGGCCGCGAGACGGAGGCCGTCGGTGAGGGCCTCACCCCGGCCGTAACCGGTCATGCTTCGGACCATCGTTGAATCCCGTCTCCTCTGTAGGTAGCCCGATACTCTACTGCCCGGTGGGGTGCCCCGTCAACGAACGCGCGTTCCCTTTCGCGCCACTTTCACATTGACCATCGGGAGAGCGCGTCCCTAACGTGCGGCCATGCCGGAACGAGCGCAACCGAAGAAACGACAAGACAATCCGCGCTCCGCGCTCCGGACGGCCGCGCTCGCGGCCCTGGTGCTCGCCGCCGCCGTGCTTCCCTATGCGCGGACCGTGGACTTCAGTTTCGTCTGGGACGACCACTACACGGTCGGGCGGCACCTCGAAGTCCGCGGCGTCTCGGACGTGGCGCGCATCTGGAGCCTCCCGTTCGACTCGCTCTTGAACGACGCCGCGCTGAAGCGGACCTATTTCCGCCCGGCGACGCTCTATAGCCTGGCTGTCGACTGGGCGGGCTCGCCGGAAAACCCGCGCGCCTTCCATCGAACCAACGTCCTCCTTTACGCGGCCGTGTGCCTCTTCCTGTGGCTCCTCGGCTGGGAGCTGTCGGGCCGGCCGGTGGCGGCCGCGGCCGGCGCCGTGCTCTACGCGCTCCACCCCACGCACCCCGAGAGCGTGGCGTTCATCTCCGGGCGGACCGACGTGCTGAGCGGATTGTTCCTCTTTGCGTCCCTCTGGGCCGCGGCGCGCTTCGGACCGCGGATCCGCTCCCCGTGGATGAAGCTCGCGCCGGCCGCCCTCCTCTTTGTCCCGAGCCTCTACGCGAAGGAGATCGCGCTCTTCGCGGCGCCGCTCCTTCCGCTGACCCTCTGGGTGCGCGAGCGCGGGCTCAAGTCGAGCGCCGTCCTGCGCGCCGCCATGCCGGTGGGTGCGGCGGCGGGCCTCTATCTCGCCACGCGCATCGCCGTGCTCCAGGCGGCGCCGCTCCCCGCGATGTCGCCGGTCGAGGGCACCCTGCCGCAAATCCTGACGTCGGTCGCCGTCGCGGCGCGCTACGTGCCGCTCTTCCTCTTCCCGACCGCGCTATCCGCCCGGCACGAGATCGTGGAGACCCACCGGCCCGACCTGGTCTTCGCCGCGGGGCTCCTCGTGCTGGCCGCGCTTGCCGCGGGGATCGTGGCCGCCGCGCGGCGGCGCTCACCGTGGCTTCTCCCTCTCGGCCTCTACGCCGCGACGCTCCTCCCCCTCTGCTACGTGCGGCTCCTCTCGGGCGCGATCGTGGCGGAGCGCTTTCTCTTCATCCCGAGCGGCGCGATCGCGCTTGCGGTCGCGCTTCTGCCCGGCTCGATCCCGGCACGGGGGGCGGAGAGAAAGCGGGGCGCGGCCGGGGGCGGGACGCGGGACGCCGGCCCGATGCTTCTCCTCACCACGGCCACCATCGCGCTCGCCTTCCTGGTTCTCCTCCTCCCGCGCATCGCGCTCTGGAAGAGCGACGGGTCTCTCTTTCTCTCGATGCTCCGCGACTCGCCCGAGTCGCCACACGTGCACGCCATCCTGGGGGGCTACTACTACGCGAACCGCGACCTGCCGCGGGCGGCCCACCACTACCGACGGGCGTTCAAGCTGCGTCCCGAGTCGACGGAGCTTCTTCTTAACCTGGGCGCCGCCGAGGACGAGATGGGGCAGAGCGATTCGGCGTTCGCGCACATCCGGCTCTTGAACCGGCTCGCGCCCACCTATGCGCCGGGGCTCTA